>DATNJP010000109.1:0-9404 GCA_035603855.1 Luteibacter sp.
GTGAGCCCGGTTCGCCGGTACCGCCCTGGTAGACGCGCCAGCTGATCCCCGCTTTTTCCAGCCGTTCGGGATACGTCGTCCACGTATAACCGTTCGTCTGCGGACGCTCCTCGGTGCCCGGGCCATTATCCTTCCGGCCGAGCCGGCCCGAGGGATCCGCGGTGCCACTCCACAAATAAATGCGGTTGCTCGCCGTGTCGGCCAGGACGGAGGCATGGTATGCGTCGCACACCGTGAACGCGTCGGCCAGCGCGTAGTGGAAGGCGGCGTCTTCGCGGCGCAGATGCGCCATCGTTAGGACGTCCTGCTTCTGCTCGATCCAGCGATCGTTGCGTCCCAGGTTCCACGCACCATGGCCGGAACTCCATCCGTGGTCGGTGCCTTCGTGATGATCGCCCGACGCACGCGTGTCGAGGTGGAAGGGATACACCCATGCCACATCGTCCGCGACGCCGCGCGCCTTCCAGTACTTCGTCCGGGACGTGCCCACGGGCTGTTTCCACACGGAGTCGCCGTTGGCGAGCTCGAGCACGCGCGGATCGGCAAAACCACGCACGCCGCGCAGGCTGCCGAAGTAATGGTCGAACGAACGGTTCTCCTGCATCAGGATCACCACGTGACCGACATCCGCGATCGTACCGGTGCGACGGTCCGGGCCCATGGCCAGCGCGTGGGCGATCGCCGGGGGGAATCCCTGCGCGATGAGCGACGCGGCGACGGTGGTTCCGGCGGCCTGGAGGAAGCGGCGGCGATCACGGGAGAACATGCGTGGATCAGTCCCTGGAAAGCGATTCGATCAAGGCCGCGTGCAGCGCCGGCGTCGCGGCCGCGACCACGCGGCCACCGCTGTCGAGACCGAGCGAACGGCCTTCCCAGTCGGTGATGACGCCACCGGCCGCCTGCACCACCGGCGCGATGGCGAGGTAGTCGTACGGCATAAGATTCGCCTCGATCACTGCATCGATATGACCGGAAGCCAACATGCCATAACCGTAGCAGTCGCCACCGAAGCGGCGGGTGTAGGCGGCGCGGCTGGTGCGGTCGAATCGCGCCCATTCGTCCGCCGTGAACATGTCCGGCGTGGTCGTGTACAGCGTCGCCGCGGCCAGCGTCTCGCAGGCGCTGGTACGACACGGCTGCCCGTTCATCGTCGTGCCCACGCCGACGTGCCCGATCCAGCGTTCGTCCAGCGCGGGCATGTCCAGCACGCCGAGCATGGGGCGCCCGTTCTTGAGCAGGGCCAGCAACGTGCCCCACAAGGGCCAGCCGGAAATGAAGCTGCGCGTGCCGTCGATGGGATCGATGGACCACACGAACTCGGCGTCCACGCGTGTCGCGCCATATTCCTCTCCGAGGAGACCGTGCGTCGGCCACGCGAGCTCGATGCGTTCGCGCACCATCGACTCCACGCCACGGTCCACGGCGGTCACGGGACTCATGTCACCCTTGAGCGTGACATCGACCGGACGGCGGAAACGCGGCAGGGACAAGGCCCGGGCGTTGGTGACGATGCCGACGGCGAATGCCTCGAACTCCTTCCGCTCAGCGGCGGACAACGATTCCATCAACGACACTCCTGGCTTGAAAAAGCGTGCGCGATCTAGCGGTTGCACGTTTCGGGTTGATGACAAAAACGAAAATTCTTTGGTGGACGTCGAAGCCACAGGTTTGCAAATATACCCAAAACGCCACACGGGTGGGTGCATAATGATCCTCTCGCGTAGCGCCATCGACGAACCGCGTCACAGGGTAGAGCCGGCCATGCGTCCATACCGCCAAATCGCAAGCGTCATCGCGCTGATCGTTGCGTGCGGCGTGGCGCGTGCGGGTACGGTCACCGTGTATTCCGCGCTCGAGAGCGACGAGATCTCCATTTACCTGGACGCCGCGAAGAAGGCCCTGCCGGACGTCGACATCCACGTGCTACGCCTTTCCAGCGGTGATCTCGCGGCCCGGCTGCTCGCCGAATCGGTGGAGCCGCGCAATGACGTGATCTGGGGCATGGCCGTCACCGATATGCTCGATCCGCATATCGCCGCCCTGCTCGCCCCGGTCCATGGCGCGAACATCGACCGCATGCCGGCCACGTTTCGCGACGCGAACAACCATTGGTTCGCGCCCACCGGCTTCCTCGCGGCCTTGTGCGTGAACCGTGAGGCCCTGGCCGAACGCGGCCTGCCCATGCCGCGCAGCTGGCAGGACCTGGCCGCGCCTATGTACCGCGGCCAGGTCGCGATGCCGGATCCATCGTCGTCAGGTACCGGATACATGCTGATTTCGTCGCTTTCCGATGCCGGACGCGACAAGGACGGCATGAACCTTGTTCTCGACATCGCGCACAACGTCGGCCAGGTGACCCTGTCCGGGTCGGCACCGTGCAAGCTCGCGCGCATCGGCGAGTTTCCCATTGGCATCTCGTTCGCCTTCTCGGCCATGCAATCGATCCGCCAAGGGTATCCGGTGACGATGGTGATCCCGGAAGGCCGCAAGGGATACGAACTGGAAGCCTCCGCGCTGATGAAGGGATCGCCGCACGACAAGGACGCGCAGCGCTTCCTCGACTGGACCGCTTCACCCGAGGCCGCCGCGCTGTATCGCGGCTTCAAGGAAATCGTGGCTGCGCCCGGCAGTGTGCCGAGCGCGGAACAACAGCGGCAGGGCTTGCCCGCCGATCTCGTCGCGACGCTTCCCGCGCGCGACTTCGCCACGGCGGCGCGCGAACGCGCGGCGCTCATCGCCAGGTACAAGCGGCTGACGCGCTAGACGCGGCAGCCGGGGGAGTGTGGGAATGCATTTGCGTATCGACGACATCGGGAAAGCATGGGGCGGCCAGACCGTGCTTGACGGTGTCTCCTTCGACGCCACCGAGAACGAATTCGTCTGCCTTCTCGGGCCCAGCGGCTGCGGCAAGACGACCCTGCTTCGCATTGTCGCGGGGCTTACCGCGCCCGACGCCGGCCGGGTGATCCTCGGCGGTCGCGACATCACCGCCCTGCCCGCGCGCGAACGGCGCATGGGCCTCGTTTTCCAGGCGTATTCGCTGTTTCCCGATATGACGGCGGCGGCCAACGTCGGTTACCCCATGCGCTTGCGCCGCGACGCTCCGGCGAAGATCGCCGCACGCTGCAGCGAATTGCTCGAGCGCGTTGGCCTCGGCGGCATGGGCAACCGTTTTCCCGATGAACTGTCCGGCGGGCAGCAGCAGCGCGTGGCCCTGGCGCGCGCCCTCGCCACCGAGCCGGCGATGCTCCTGCTCGACGAACCGTTGTCCGCGCTCGACCCCGCCATTCGCGGCCAGTTGCGCAGCGAGATCCGCCTCCTGCAACGCGGTCTGGGCATCCCGACGATCATGGTGACGCACGACCAGGAGGAAGCCCTGGCGATGGCCGATACGATCGTCTGCATGAACCACGGACGGATCGAGCAGACCGGCAGTCCGCGCGATCTCTACGAGCGCCCGCGCTCGCGCTTCGTCGCCGAATTCGTCGGCCGTGCCAACCTGCTGTCCACCGGTTTCGTGCGCGACGCCATGCCCGGGTTCCTCGAACGCCGGCCACCCGGTGACGAAGCCACGTACGAACTTTGCCTGCGGCCGGAAGATATCGTGATCGCCAGCGACCCGCGCGGCGAAGCCACGGTCGAGGACGTCGTCTTCCTCGGTAACCTGGCCCGCGTGACGCTCGGTTGGCGTGGACGCAGGTTGCTCGCCGAATTGCCGGGGCGGAGCACGCTGAACCGCGGTGAATCCGTATCGGTCGATGCGCTGCGTGGCGCATGGGTGTGCGCGTGAGTGTCGCCGTGACCACGGTCGCCACCACGCGACCGCGCGTGCTCGGCGCATTGCTGCTTGTGCTGCCCGTACTCGGGCTGCTGGTCTTCTTCGTGCATCCGCTGCTTACGGTGTTGTGGCGAAGCCTCACGGACACCGAAGGAACGTTCACGCTCACCAACTACGTTCGTTTGTTCGACGATCCCGGGTTACCCCACGCCGCCCTGCGAAGCCTTGCCATCGGCCTCGCCACCACGTTGTGCACCGTCTCACTCGGACTGGGCCTGGCCATGGCCCTGCACCGCTCCCACCTGCCGGGCAAGTTCCTCATCCGCGGCGCCCTGATCCTGCCCATGCTCGCGCCGTCCCTGGTCCTCGGCCTCGGGCTGGTGTGCCTGCTGGGACGCAATGGCCTCGTGCATCGGCTCACCGGCCTGCCGACCGACATCTATGGCTTCTGGGGACTCCTGCTGGCGAACACCCTTTATGGCTTGCCTCAGGTGGTGATCATCGTATCGGCGGCGCTCGCACGCACGCCGGCACGCCATTACGACGCCGCGGAATCCATGGGCGCATCGCCGTGGCGACAGTTCATCGACGTGACCGTGCCGCGTCTTCGATTCGCCCTGCTCGCCGCCGCGTTCCTGGTGTTCACCGAAACGCTGACCGACTTCGGCAGTGCAGTCGTGGTCGGTGGCAGCTACCGCGTGCTGGCGATGGAGATCTACAGCGAAGTGGTCGGACAACTCGATTTCGCGATGGGAGCGACGCTGGGCGTCGTCCTGCTCGCGCCCGCGCTGCTGTCGGTGTGGCTGGGCCGCCTCGCGCGGCGCCGGCAGGACAGCGGTGATGCGAGTCCTGGGCGCACCCTCGTACCAGCGAAACATGCGGGCCGTGATATCGCGCTCGGCGCGCTCAGTGTCGTCACCCTGGTGCCGCTCGTGGCGGTCGTCGCCACGGTGGCCTATGTCAGCGTGGTGAAGCTGTGGCCGTACGACCGCACGCTCACCTTCGCCAACTACACCGGCGGCATGCCCGACGGTTATGGTCCCGTGGGGACGTCGCTCGGCATGGCCCTGCTCGCCGCGTGCGCCGGTGTGATCCTCGTCTTCGCGCTCACGGCAGGACTGCGTCGCGCACCCGCTTTCATCGCGAAGCCCATCCAGTTCCTCGCTTCGCTGCCGGCCGCGGTGCCCGGCATGGTGCTCGGCCTCGGCTACGTGCTCGCCTTCAACCATGGCGCTCTCTCGGGCTGGCTGTACGGAAGCGTGGCGATCGTCGCGGCTTGCAGCCTGTTCCACTATCACGCGCAGGCGTTCCTCACGATGCAGACCGGCATGCGCCAGGTGCCGGAGGCATTGGACGATGCGGTGGCCGTATCCGGTGGCAGCACGCGACATGTGATCCGCGATGCCGTGCTGCCGTTCGCCGCGCCCGCCGCGGTTTCCACCTTCTTTTATCTGTTCATGCGCTCCCTGGTGACCCTGTCCGGCGTGATCTTCCTGGTCACGCCGGACCTCGGCCTCGCGTCGGTCACCGTGATGCGCCTCGACGAAAACGGCTTCCTCGCGCAGGCCGCCGCCTATGCGATGTGCGTCGTGCTTGCCGGCGCCCTTGCGCTGGGCGCGATGCGCCTCCTCCTCCACGTACTCAAGGACCGACGCCATGTGGCATGAAGAACGACACTCCCGTATCCGTGACCTGCTTCGCACCAGTGGCCAGGTATCGGTCGAGCGGATCGTCACGGAGCTGGGTGTCTCGCGCGAGACCATCCGCCGTGACCTGGTCGAACTGGCCGAGCGCGGTGAAATCCGTCGCGTGCACGGTGGCGCCGTGCTCACCGGCGACGAACCGCCGATCGATGTGCGCCATGCCACCCGCGTGCGCGAGAAGCGCGCCATCGCAAAGAAAGTGGCCAGCCTCGTCGAAAGCGGCCAGACCATCTTCATGGATGCCGGCAGCACCATGAATCTCGTCGCCGAGGCGCTCGCCACGCGCAGCGGCCTCACCATCGTGACCAACGCCGTCGACGTCGCCTCGCGTTTCGCGGCGCGCGCCGGCAACGAAGTGCACCTGCTGGGCGGACGCTTCAACGCCCAGATCGGTTGTACCCAGGGCGCGGCGACCGTCGCCGAGATCGCTCGTTATCAACCGCACCTGACCATCCTCTCGCCTGTCGGTATCGAGGCCAAGTCGGGCGCAAGCAGCTTTGAAATGGAGGAAGCCGAGATCGCACGAGCGATGTGCGCCAACGCACGCCGCATCGTGATCGCGGCCGACCATTCCAAGATCGGCGTACGCAGTCGCGTCGCCTGGTGTCCCGCGGACCGCATCGACGTACTGGTCACCGACCGTCGTTCGGAAAAGTCACGCGCGATCGCCGCCATTCGTAAGGCCGTGGGCGAAATCGCCTACGCCTGAAACAAGACCGCGCCAGGAAGGCCGTCCTCTGTCGTTCTTTTGAATCGATTGAAATCCCACTGTCACAGACCAAGCCTTCCCGGAGCATCCCCATGATTCCCCGTCCCATCCTCCGACGTACCTTGTTATGCGCCGCGGTCGCGGCCTCCCTATCCGGTGTCGCCTTCGGCCAGTCGACCACCGGACGCATCACCGGCACGGCACCCATCGCCGCCGGTGAAACCGTCATGATCGAAGGCAGCAACGGCCTGACCCGTGAAGTCACGGTCGACGAACGCGGCCGCTACGCGGTCGAGTCGCTGCCGCTTGCCACATACAAGGTTTCTCTGAAGTCCAACGGCAATGTCGTCGACTCACGTGACAACATCACCCTGCGTGTCGGCGCCGCGACCGAAGTGTCGTTCGCCGCAACTGCCGCACAGGGTCCTCAGGAACTGGACCAGGTCACGGTCACGGCCAATGGCCTGCCGAAGATCGACGTCGCCACGGTCGCCTCCAGTACGGTCATTACCTCCGCCGACATGGCCCGGCTGCCGCTGGCCCGCACGGCCGAAGCTGTCGCCTTGCTCGCACCCGGTGCCTCGCCGGGCAATCGCAGCTTCAAGGGCGCGTTCGGCGGCACGCTGGTGAGCTTCGCCGGTTCATCCGTCAGCGAGAACGCCTACTACATCAATGGTATGAACACGACCGATCCGCTCAGCGGTTTCGGTGGCATCACCCTGCCCTACGGTGCCGTGGACCAGCAGGAAATCCTCAGCGGCGGTTACTCCGCGATGTACGGCCGCTCCGACGGCGGTGTCATCAGCCAGGTCGGCAAGCGCGGTACGAACGAATGGCATTTCGGCGCCCAGGTGCTCTGGGAACCGGACTTCACGCGTGCCGATGCACGCAACCTGACGTACGGCCACGACAACCCGCATCCGCCGGGCACGCTGTGGCAGCGCAACGACGAGAACGACAACTGGACGACTACGGTAAGCGCTTATGCTGGCGGCCCGCTGATCAAGGACAAGCTCTACGTCTTCACCGCGGTCGAAATGGCGCGTAGCAAGGGCAATACCGTCGGCGACGTGAATCACTCGTACGACACGAAGTACACGTACAAAGATCCGAAGTGGTACGGCAAGCTCGACTGGAACATCAACGACAACAACATCCTCGAGCTCACCGGCGTCAACCAGACCCACCGCTCCAACGGCAACAAGTACGCGTACGACTACGACACGGACACCGTGGGCGACTATGCCGGTACCGACTACACCTACAAGACCAAGGCCATGGTCTATGTCGCGAAGTTCACCAGCTACATCACCGACGACCTGACCCTGACTGGCACCTACGGCAAGTCCAAGCTCACCTATTACAACGAGCCGCCGAACACGGGCGTGACCGGTCCGTTCATCGGTAACCCCAATCTGCAGAATCCCGCACTCAATGGTGGCTCGCAGATCACCAATGGTCAGACACTGGACACGGTCGACAACCCCGATCACGAATCGACCAACCGCAACCTTCGACTTGACCTGAACTACAAGATCGGCACCCACTCCATCACAGCGGGCATCGACAACCAGGACTCGCACGACATCGATGACGGCACGACCATCGGCGGCGATGGCTATGAGTTGTGGTATGGCCTCGGCGATCCAAAGCTCGACATCAGTGATAGCCCCTTTGTCGACAAGCCGGGCAACTATCCAGGCGGCGAAACGGGTTACTACGGCTACATCCGCCACTACAACACACTGGCTTCCGTTCGCGTGAAGCAACGCGCGCAGTACATCATGGACGACTGGCAGGTCACGGATCGCGTGCTGCTGTCGCTCGGCCTGCGCAACGACCAGTTCACCAACTACAACCCCGCGGGCCAGCCGTATCTGAAGCTGACGACGCCGCAGTGGGCCCCGCGCCTCGGTGCCAGCTGGGACGTACACGGCGACTCGAGCCTGAAGGTCTATGCGAACGCGGGCCGCTACTTCCTGTCCATGCCGGCGTCGGTCGCCCTGCGCACCTCGGCGGGGTCGCTCGCCACCAACCAGTACTTCACCTATACCGGCATCGATGCCAATGGCCTGCCCACCGGCATGACCTTTATCAAGTCCGCGACGGGTGGTGCCGTCTCTCCGAACGGCGAATATGGCCAGCCGCCCGACCCGAAGACCGTCAGCGCGAAGAACATCAAGTCCGAGTACCAGGACGAATTCATCGCGGGCATGGACCAGCAGCTGAACGCCAATTGGGTCTGGGGCGCCAAAGCCACCGTGCGCAAGCTGCGTAACGCACTGGACGATGTCTGCGATAACGGTGCGATCACTCGTGCTGCCATCGCCCAGGGCGCTGATATCAACGCCGTTACGGTGGGCAGCTGCTATCTGTCGAATCCGGGTCGCGCGAACGTCTATCAGTTGGCCAAGCAGGGCGGCGGTTACGACAACGTCACCGTGACCAACGCCGACTTCGGTTTTCCGCACCTCAAGCGCAACTACTACGGCCTCGATCTGTATCTTTCGCATCCGTTCGACGGCAAGTGGTCGGGCAAGATCGACTACCTGTTCTCGCGCAGCTACGGCAACACGGAAGGCCAGGTGCGTTCGGACACGAACCAGGGCTCGGTGGCGGCGACCCGCGACTGGGATTACGCGACGCTGATGACCTACGCCAACGGCTATCTCGCGAACGATCGCAAGCACGTGGTGAAGCTCTACGGCTCGTACCAGATCAACCCCGAATGGATGGTCTCCGCCAACCTGACCATCCAGTCCGGCCTGCCAAGGTCCTGCCTTGGCCGCTATGGCGCGGACGAAAGCGATCCGTCGGGCTACGGCAGCTACTATCACTTCTGCTTCGGTCAGCCGTCGGCTTACGGTGCGAAGGGTCGGGAGCCATGGGAAGAGCTGGTCGATCTGAACCTCGAATATCGTCCGGTCTGGGCCGATCGCAAGCTCGCGTTCAACGTGTCGGTGTTCAACCTGCTGAACCAGCAGCGTTCGGAGTCGAGCAACCCGGTGTCGGGTAGCACCAACTCCATTAACGACAGCTACCAGCAGGTCAACAGCTACACGCCGCCGCGCTACGCTCGTTTCGGCGTTACCTACGACTTCTGACGGAGACGTCATGCAAGCAATGCTGCGACTCATCGTCGCCGCGCTCGTCGCCGGGGTCCTCGTGACCCCGGCCATGAGTGGCGAGCGAACCTACAAGAACCTGCCCACGG
>DATNJP010000110.1:0-7889 GCA_035603855.1 Luteibacter sp.
TCGTGGCCCTTCATGTCTTCGTCGAATGGGGGGGTGGGGAATCGACAGGGTGAGGTGGGGTGGGGGATCGTCGCTGAAGTGGCTCCTACTCCTGGCGATTTAGGGGTCGGGGGGTGGGGGTTTGTGTTGGGGGTCGCCGGAGCCGGTGTTTACGGGTTCGACGGGTTTGGGGCCTTCACCGTGCGTGGGGTCTCCGGAGCCGGTCGTCGGATCGTCGTAGGTGTCGCGTTCTTTCATGGGCGGGCCCTCCGTCGTGAATGCCAAGGGTGCCGCGAGCGGCGTTCAGATCGCGTCATGTCGTCCACGGCGTTCCCGAGGCGGGCATCTCCAAGGCGCCGTCGACGAGGAGGGCGTAGGCTTCGCCGCTATGACCCACATCGGCACCCACCCCTGCGACGGCGAGATCCGCGGCGACGCCGTCGACTGTAGCGAGTCCGCCCGCCGCTGGACCCTTGTCGCCGCCATCGTCGGCTCGGGCATGGCGTTCGTCGACGGCACGATCGTCAACGTGGCCCTGCCCGCCATCCAGGATGCACTGGATGCGACGACAGCCGACGCGCAATGGGTGATGGAGGCCTATGCCCTGCTGCTGTCCGCGCTCTTGCTCGTAGGCGGCGTGCTCGGCGACCACTTTGGCCGGCGCCGCGTGTTTGTCATTGGCAGCATCGTGTTCACGCTCGCATCGCTGGTCTGTGCGGTATCGCCGAACATCGCCACGCTGATTGGCGGCCGTGCCATACAGGGCTTCGGTGCTGCGCTTCTCGTGCCGGGCAGCCTTGCACTGATCAGCAGCGCCTTCCCGAAAGAGCGCCGTGGCGCGGCCATCGGTACGTGGTCCGCGTTCAGCGGCATCACCGCCGCCGCCGGGCCCGTGATCGGCGGTTACCTCGTCGAGTACGTGTCCTGGCACTGGGCGTTCCTCATCAACCTGCCGCTCGGCATCGCGCTGGTGGCGATATGCCAGTGGCGCGTGCCGGAGAGCCGAGGTGCCGCGTCCACCAGCCGGCTGGATGCCACAGGCGCGGTGCTCGCGACCGTCGGCCTTGCGGGCGTGGTGTATGCGCTGATCGAAGCGCCGATGCGCGGCTGGACATCGATCGACGTCCTCATCGCCGCGTGTGTCGGCGTTGCCGCATTGGTCGCCTTCGTGGCGGTGGAACGCAAGGTCGTCGCGCCGATGCTTCCCTTGCATCTGTTCCGCAATCGGGATTTCTCCGCGGCCAACGCGCTTACCTTGCTGCTCTATGCGGCGCTCGGTGGCAGCCTCTTCTTCGTGCCCCTGAACCTGATCCAGGTGCAGGGCTACGGCGCCACGGGTGCGGGCGCGTCGCTACTGCCCTTGATCGGCATCATGTTCGCCCTGTCGCGATGGACAGGGCAATTGGTGGACCGGGTTGGCGCGCGCTTGCCGCTGGTCATCGGCCCGTTGATCACTGCCGCGGGCTTCGTGCTGTACGCCGTGCCTGGCGTGGGCGGGAGCTACTGGACGACGTTTTTCCCCGCCAGTTGCGTGCTGGGCCTGGGCATGAGCATCGTCGTGGCGCCGCTGACGACGACCGTGATGAATGCGCTGGATCCGTCGCTGGCGGGCACCGCCTCCGGCGTGAACAACGCCATATCGCGCGCGGCCGGCCTGCTCGCCATCGCGGTGTTCGGCGTGGTGCTGACGCACGTCTTCGATGGCACGTTGAACAGCCAGCTGGTGGCTTTGAAGCTGGACGAAGGCAGCATTCGGGAGATCATGGCGCAAAAGGCCAAGCTCGCCGGCATCATGGTTGCCGACCGCGGCGCGCGGCATGCCATCGGTGAATCCTTCGTCGCGGGCTTCCGCGCGGTGATGCTGGTGTCGGCGGGGCTGGCCGTGCTGTCGTCGCTCGTGGCGGCGATCGGACTGCGCAGCAAGCCGCCTTCGACTTCCTAGCGCGACTTCGCAAGCTCCACGCAGAAGTCCACGAACGCGCGGACCTTCGGTGGCGCGTGGCGGCGCGAAGGATAGAAGGCATACAGCGGGAACGTCTCTTCCGCCCACTCCGGAAACAGCTCGACAAGACGGCCATCGTCCATCGCATCCTGCACGCTGACAGCCAGGACCTGCGCGATACCCGCGCCCGCGATGCATACGGCGAACATCGTTCCGGAATCGGTCACCAGCAACTGGCCTCGCGTTTCCACGGGCACCACCTTGCCACGGCGATGGAACTCCCAGTCGAACGGCCGACGCGTGACCGGATCGCGGAACTGGATGCAACGATGATTGATGAGATCCTTCGGCGCCGCCGGACGACCATGCGTGGCGAGGTACGCGGGCGCGGCGACGGTCAGTACGCGCGTTTCGAGCAGCTTGCGGCCGACCAGCGATGACGACGGGGGCACGCCGAACCGAACCGCCACGTCGATACCGTCGGCGATGAGGTCACCGAGGTCGTCGCGCGTGACGATCTCCAGTTCGAGTTCGGGATAACGATCGAGGAAGGCGGGCAGATGGGGTGCGAGCACCTGACGCGAGAACATCGGATCGAGGCTGACGCGTAGCCTGCCGCGCACGGCCTGGGAGTCGCCCGCAGCCGACAGCGCGGCGTCCTCGATACCCGAAAGCAGCGGCCCCACCTGGGCGTACAGTCGCTCGCCCTCGTCGGTGAGGGTCACCGAGCGAGTGGTGCGGTGTAGGAGGCGAACGCCCAGCCGTGCTTCGAGGCGTCCAATGGCGCGGCTCACGCCTGACGGCGACAGACCCAACGCATCCGCGGCACGTGCGAAATTCCCGGTCTCCACGACCGAGACAAGGACGCTCAGGTTGCCGAGCAGACGGCCATCGCTGGACATGGCGGGGACTCGTGATCAGGAGTCACGAACGATCTTCCCAATGCGGCGTTTCGTCAATGGTGTGAGAGCCAGAGGCGGACGCGCGCCGGGTTCAGCGATAGGTGACATTGACGGTGATGCTCGTATGGGCGGAGCCGGGGCCCAGTGGCTTTCCCGTGGTGCGGTAACGTGCCCGGAAGCCGTAGCTGCGCCCTTCCCTGGCCGCTGCGAGTACGAGCGGCGTGGCGCTGTTCGGAATGGCTTGTGCGTCGGGATCGTCGCTGCGCAATTCGACGCCAACGCCTCGTGCGGCGTCCGCGCCGCTGAGCTTGAACAGCGTGGTGTCCGCCTCGTCGGCGGGCGCCGAAAAGGTCATGAGGATCTGCGTGGTATTCACGCACCCTGTGGCGACAAGTTGCTGCGTCGCCCAGCGACTGCTCCCCGCCGCGGCCAGCGTTCCGCCGTCGACGTTGTCCAGTGCGAAGGTGAGGTGGCGCGCCGCGAAGGCGCAGGTGGACCGTTGCGGTTCGACACGCGCATCGAGCAGGTCGACCCAGACCTGACGGCGCCCGTCGTAGCCCCACTGCGCCAACATGCCCGTGTTCAACGAGCCGCCATGTTCTACGGGACCCGTCTTGACCAGCTGGACGCGAAAGTGGGCGTTGATCAGCTTGCCGTTGAAGACGGATGGCACGTGGACGTCGTGCGGCACGGGGGTGTCGCCGAAGTTGCCGACGTAGTACATGCGGATGCCCACCCCCGGCACATTGGTGTCGTACACGCCGTTTCCCCACGCGCTGGGCGTCGTGAAAATGCCCAGGCTGGCCACGCGCCGGGGCTTCAGGCAATTGAAGTCCTTGGAGGTCCAGGCGGTGGTCGGCTTCTCGGCCAGGATGGTCCCCGGCGCGGCATCCGCACGCACTTCGATGACGCCGAACGAGAGGGTCTGGGCGGCACCCTGCGACGGATAGAAGACGCAGACGGCCGCGGGTGCGGGGCCGGCTACCAGCAGGAGCACGACGACAAGCAGGAAGCGGGCTTTCGGAGAGGACATGTGACGTTTCCGGAAGGCGGGTGTACGGCAGTCTGATCAGACCCGGTCGCCCTGCCCATACGGTGAATCTGAAAATGCGATGACAGCCTGCGGAAACGTTGCACGGCGCGTTCACCCGCCCTCGCCAACCATCCCTGCATGAGCCTGCAGGACTACCGCCGCAAGCGAAACTTCACGAAGACCCGCGAACCCGTGCCGGACGACTCCGCGCCGGCAGGCAAGCGGGCGATCTTCGTCGTGCAGTTGCATCACGCGTCGCGCCGGCATTTCGATTTCCGCCTGCAGGTGGGCGACGTGCTGCGCAGCTGGGCCGTGCCGAAGGGTCCCAGTTACGATCCGAAAGTGAAGCGCCTGGCCGTGGAGGTCGAGGACCATCCCGTCTCGTACGCCGACTTCGAAGGCGATATCGAGGAGGGCTATGGCAAGGGCCATGTCGACCTGTTCGATCGCGGCGTATGGGCGACGCGCGGCGACGCGGAGGCTCAGCTGCATAAGGGTCACCTGGCCTTCGAGTTGTTCGGCGAACGCCTCAAGGGCAGCTGGCATCTCGTACGCAGCGGAAAGAAGGAGCGCCAACCCGCGTGGTTCCTGATCAAGGTCGACGACGCGTATGCGGGTAACGTCGAGGCCGACGACCTGCTCGACGCGAAGATGCGTGCGAGCACGCGGCGGGCCGCGACGACGCCTGCGCTCAAGGCGGCGGCGAAGGCATCGATGGCACGCAAGAAGGCTCCGAAGAAGACGCGCCGCGTGTCGGCTACCGCCCTGGCGAAAGCCGCTGCAGCCACCGAGGGTGCGCGCAAGGGAAAACCCAGTAGCGAGTTCTTCGCCCCCCAGTTGGCCCGCCTGCGCGAGACACCGCCCGAAGGCGACGGATGGCTCCACGAAGTGAAGTGGGACGGTTATCGCATCCTCACGGGCGTGGCCAAGGGCAAGGCGATGCTCTGGTCGCGCAATGCGCTGCCCTGGAACGACCGACTGCCGGAGATCGTGCAGGCCATCGAGAACCTCGGCCTCGACAGCGCCCGCCTCGACGGCGAACTCATCGCGCTCGACGCCCAGGGACGCAGCGACTTCAACGCCCTGCAACGCACGTTGTCGGGCGAGGCACAGGCGCCGCTCGTCTACATGATCTTCGACCTCCCGTTTCTCGAAGGCCATGACCTCAGCCGCGCATCGTTGATCGATCGCAAGGTGCTGTTGGAGCGCCTGCTCGCGCATGCACCCGCGCATCTCGCCTACAGCGGGCATCAGGTGGGCGGAGGCGACCAGGTGTTCGCGATGGCGATGGAGCAGAAGCTCGAGGGCATCATTTCCAAGCGCGTGACAGGCGCCTACCACTCCGGCCGCGGCGACGACTGGCAAAAGATCAAACGACTGGATAGCGACGAGTTCGCCGTGGTCGGCTACACGCCGGCGAAAGGCTCGCGCCTGACCTTCGGATCGCTCCTGCTTGCCCGCCCCGATGCGAAAGGCGGCTGGACCTACGTCGGAAGGGTCGGAACCGGTTTCACCGACGAGATGCTGCGGGATCTCGGCAAGACGCTCGCGAAGGGCGGAACGAAGAAGCCTACGGTGCACATCGACGCCGTCGACCCGATGCTGCGTGGCGCGCTCTGGGTGCCGCCGACCGCCGTGGCGGAAGTCTATTTCCGCGGCATCGGCAACAAGAACCTGCTTCGCCAGCCCAGCCTCAAGGCTTTGCGCATCGACAAGTCGCCCGCCGATCTGCGCGACTCCGATCGCGCCGCCTCACCCGCGAAGGCCTCGGGGACGAAGTCCAGGGCGGCGAAGACGACCGGCGCGAAGTCCAGTCCCAAGAAGACACCTCGGGCAAACGCCGATGCGATCGTCATCACGCACCCGGACCGCGTCGTCTTTCCCGACGATGGCGTCACCAAGCAGGACGTCGTTGACTACTACCGCGCCGTCATGACGTGGCTGCTGCCCGGCATCGCCGACAGGCCGACATCGACGATTCGCTGCCCCGGTGGCATCGGGTCGCCCTGCTTCTTCCAGAAGCACGTGATGGCCGGCCTCGAACACGTGGGCACCGCGAAGCTGAAGGAAGAAACGGGCGCGCAGGCGGTGTACCTGTATCCACGCGACGAAGCGGGTGTCGTCGAACTCGTGCAATTCGGCGCCGTGGAGTTCCATCCCTGGGGATCGCATGTCGAGACGCCCGACATCGCCGACCGCGTCGTCTTCGACCTCGACCCCGGCGATGACGTCGACTGGCCACGCGTGATCGCCGCGGCGCGCATGGTGCGGGGCTTCCTCGACCAACTGGGCTTGGTGTCGTTCGTGAGAACGACCGGTGGCAAGGGCCTGCATGTCGTCGTTCCCCTGAACCCCGGTGCGGACTGGGCCACCGTCAAGACGTTCGCGCGTGGCTTCGCCGAGGCCATGGCGGCGCTGCATCCCCTGGAGTTCGTGGCGACGGCGACGAAACGGTTCCGGCGCGGGAAGATCTATGTCGACTACCTGCGCAACGGTCGGGGAGCAACGGCCGTGGCCTCTTATTCCCTGCGTTCCCGACCTGGTGCTCCCGTGGCGACGCCGCTGCGCTGGGAGGAACTGGGTAAGCTCAAATCCGGCAACGCCTTCGATCTTCACAGCGTGCCGAAGCGCCTGGCGCGGTTGAAGAAGGACCCATGGGAGGGGATCGACAAGGTGAAGCAGGATCTCGGGTCCGTGAACGAAAAGCTGGGCGCCTAGCGAACCATCGCGACGGTAGCCCGCTTCCATCCGGAGGTCCGCGGACATCGGGTATGCCGCGGCATGTAGACTCGACGTCCCTACCCCACCCACGTCTCCATGTTCGCCAAGCTCCCCGCCTTCCTTCGCATCCCTCTCGCCTGCGCCCTGCTCTTCGTGAGCACGGTGCTGCATGTGTTGCCGTTGCTGGCGCTGACGCTGGTTCGGCTGATCCTGCCCGTGGCGGCGCTGCGGCGCGGCATCGGCGCCGTGCTGGTGGGCATTGCGGAGAGCTGGCTCAGCATCAATGGCTGGTTGTTCGGCGCCTTCACGCGCACGCGGTGGCTGGTGGAGGGCATGGAAGGGCTGGGCCGTCGTGAGAATTATCTTATCGTGTGCAACCACCAGAGCTGGGTAGATATCCCTGCGCTGCAGAAGGTGTTCAACCGGCGCATTCCGTTCATGCGTTTCTTCCTGAAAAGCCAGTTGATCTGGGTACCGTTGCTCGGTCCCGCATGGTGGGCGCTCGATTTTCCGTTCATGAAGCGCCACTCGCGGCAGGAGCTGGAAGCGCGGCCCGAACTACGCGGCAAGGATCGCGAAGCCACGCGGCGCGCCTGCGAGAAGTTCAGTCACCTGCCGGTGTCGATCATGAACTTCACCGAAGGCACGCGCTTCACGCCTGCCAAGCACGATGCGCAGCAGTCGCCGTATACGCATCTTCTGCGTCCGAAGGCCGGTGGTGTCGCCTTCGTGATCGACGCCATGGGCGATGCGATCCGCCATGTCCTCGACGTGACCATCGTGTATCCCGGTGGCCCGAGCACCATGATGGACATGATCGCCGGGCGTATCCGCGAAATCCGCATCCATGTGCGCCGCCTGCCGATCCTGCCCTCGATGCGCGGCGACTACGAGAACGATGAAGCCTTCCGTGAAGGCTTCCAGGGCTGGGTGAACCAGCTATGGACAGAGAAGGACGCGCGCATCGCCGCGATGCTCGCGTCCCCCTGAAGCACGCCGCTCAAGGACGCTTCTTGGCCTCGGCAGCCAGCTTTTCATCGAGGCGCGCGCGTCCGGCGTCCGCATACGTCTTGCAGGTCTTGCCTTCCGCCTGTTCCGGATGCGGCGCCAGCAACACATCGCACGGCAAGCCCGCCACGCGGTCGAACGTCTTGCGGTAAGCGGCGACGAAGGCCGGATGGTCGCTGTAGCGATAGTTGTCCGCCGAGAATGCCGAGAGGCTATCGACATAAGCGATCGTCTTGCAGTTCGTGCCTTCGCACGACTGCCAGGTCCACGCCGTGCCACCGGGCGTGTGACCCGGCGTGATGTG
>DATNJP010000111.1:0-2747 GCA_035603855.1 Luteibacter sp.
CTTCGCTCTTCGCGTTCCAGAACGAGAGTTCCGGAAAGCCCAGCAAAAACGTGACGCGCCTGGACTCGCCGGGTCGCAACATCACGCGTTGGAAACCCTGGAGGCTGCGTACCGGTTGCTCGACGCTCGCGCCCAGGTTGCGCACGTAGAGCTGTACCACTTCCGTGCCCGCGCGCTGGCCGGTGTTCTTCACCGTGGCGGTCACGGTCACCAGGCCCTTCGCATCGGGCCGATTCGCTTCCGCCAGCGGCACGTTGGCACGCGATACCTGCACATCCGAATAGTCGAACGTGGTGTACGACAAGCCATGGCCGAACGCATACAGCGCATCGTTCGGCACGTCGATGTAGCGCGAGATGAACGACGTATCGCGTGCCGGCGGCTTCGTGAGGTCGGCATCGCCCGGCGGGCGACCGGTCGGGAACTGGTTGTAGTAAAGCGGCTCCTGGCCGACGGCTCGCGGGAAGCTCATGGTGAGTTTGCCGCTGGGTGCCACGTCGCCGAAGAGCACGTTGGCCACCGCATTGCCGGCTTCCGTGCCCGGGAACCACACTGCCATGATGGCGGGCACGTGCCCATCGGCCCAGTCGAGCACGAGCGGCCTCCCCGAGAACACCAGCAGCACGACGGGTTTGCCGCTGGCGACGATGCGCTCGAGCAGCGCCTCTTGGTTACCCGGCAGATCCAGCTGCGCACGTGACCCCGCCTCACCGCTCATGCGCGAGGATTCACCGAGCGCCATCACCACGACGTCGGCCTTGGCGGCAGCTTGCGTGGCTTCGGCGAAGCCGGCATCCGAGTCGGTTTCGACATCGGTGCCACGGGCGTAAAAGAGCTCTCCACCTTGCGCCTTCATGCGTGCGGCGAGGCCACTGCGCAACGTGATCACGTCGGGATAGTGCTGCGCACCGCCCCACGCGCCCTGCATTTCCGCGGCGGCATCGGCGAGCGGGCCGATCAGCGCCAGTTTCTTCACGCTCGCACCCAGAGGCAGCACCGGGGTGCCGCCCTTCCCGCCATTCTTCAGCAGCACGAAGGATTCTTCGGCCGCGCGGCGTACAAGCGGGCGATTCGCATCCACTGCCTGCGTCACTTCGGTACCGCGCGCATAAGGATGCTCGAACAAGCCCAGCGCGAACTTCACGCGCAGCACGCGCCGCACGGCTTCGTCCACGGTGGCCATGGACAGCTTGCCTTCTTCCAGCAGCTTCGGAATCTGCGTGTCGTAGAAGTGACTCATCATGTCCACCTCGACACCCGATTGCAGGGCCTTGCGCGTCGCGGTGGCGGCATCCAGCGCGATGCCATGATGGGTCAACTCCATCACGGCCGTGAAGTCACTGACCACGAAACCGTCGAAGCCCCATTCCTTGCGCAGGATGTCGGTCATCAGATACGCGTTGGCCGTGGCCGGAACGCCGTTCAGCGCATTGAACGCGCTCATCATCGTGGCCGCACCGGCCGCGACCGCGGCGCGATACGGTGGAAGGTAGACCTGTCGCAGCCGGACGTCCGACATGTCGGTGGTGTTGTATTCACGGCCCGCCTCGGCCGCGCCGTAGGCGGCGAAATGCTTGACCGACGCAGCCACGCTTTCCGGATCGGCCAGATCGTTTCCCTGGTAACCCAGCACATACGCGCGGGCCATCGCGGCGCCGAGATAGGCGTCTTCGCCAGCGCCTTCGGTCGAGCGGCCCCATCGGGCATCGCGCGATATGTCCACCATGGGCGAATAGAACCACTTCACGCCCGCCGTGGTCGCTTCCACCGCCGCCATGCGGGAGAGGTCCTGCACCAGTGACGGATCCCACGTGGCGGAGAGCGCCAATGGAACGGGGTAGATGGTGCGATAGCCGTGGATGATGTCGGCGCCGAACAGCAGCGGGATA
This sequence comes from Luteibacter sp., assembly GCA_035603855.1. Lineage (GTDB taxonomy): Bacteria > Pseudomonadota > Gammaproteobacteria > Xanthomonadales > Rhodanobacteraceae > Luteibacter. Next base: position 1,890 of record DATNJP010000111.1, read on the forward strand.
CCCAATCGGCTCTTGAGCGCCGCTTCCTGGAACCGGCGCGTCTTCGCCGCGCCGGTCACGTTGAGCATCGACCCGAGTTCGCCCTTGCCGGCAAGCGCCAGCGCATCGACGTGCGTGCGCGTCTCCGGGTTGTTGGCGATGGCGTCGCCTTCCCCCGGCTCGACGCCACCGCTGGCGCCGTACTGCACAAGCTGGCCGATCTTTTCCGACAGCGTCATGCGAGCCAGCAATGCGTCCACCTTCTGCTCGACCTGCGGCGACGCCAGCTGCGCATTCGACACGGGGGTGGCCGGCGCCGCGGCGCTCGGCGTCTCGGCCGGAACAGCCCGCGCGGCGTGGGCGAAACCCATGACCGAGACGGATGCGCTGAGGATCAGCGCGGGCAGGGACAGGCGATGACGGAGCGGTGGGCTCATGCGTTCTCCGGGAGCGGGCCGCCGATTGGCGACGTGGGAAAACGCCGAATGTAAACGTTTACGCGTTGAGACGCACGCGCTGGTGTTGGAGTGCCTGTGGAGGCTTTGTGGAGGCCTTGTGGGAGTACCTGTGTGCCGCAGTCCCTGTGGGAGCCGCTTCAGCGGCGATGGCTTTCGGGAAACTGGCCCGCTGCCGCGGGATCGCCGCTGAAGCGGCTCCCACAAGGTCTGCTAAAAGACTCCCACAAGGATCCCTCAAGGTCTGCCACAAGGGCTTTTTTGGGGTGGAAACGGGGGCATAAAAAAAACCGGCATCTTGCGATGCCGGTTTTCGTGGAACGCTTCAGGCGATGGATCAGCCCGTGACGTTCTCATCTTCGGTGACGGCCTTCATCGACAGGCGGATGCGGCCCTGCTTGTCGACTTCGAGGACCTTGACCTT
>DATNJP010000112.1:0-8561 GCA_035603855.1 Luteibacter sp.
CGTCAGTGGTGGAAGTATGACAGCTTGAGGCGGGAGAAGGTCCCAGCGTGACGCTGGTCAGCCCCGCCGCATCGAGTCAAAGAAATCAGCATTATTCTTGGTGGCGCGGACTTTATCCAACAAGAATTCCGTCGCCTCCAGCTCGTCCATCGGATAGAGGAGCTTGCGCAGCACCCAGATCTTCTGCAGCACGTCCTGCTTGATGAGCAGTTCTTCGCGGCGGGTGCCCGAGCGGTTGACGTTGATCGCGGGGAAGATGCGCTTCTCGTACATGCGGCGGTCGAGGTGCACTTCCATGTTGCCGGTGCCCTTGAACTCCTCGTAGATCACCTCGTCCATCTTCGAACCGGTTTCGGTGAGCGCGGTGGCGATGATGGTGAGGCTGCCGCCTTCCTCCACGTTACGCGCCGCACCGAAGAACCGCTTGGGGCGCTGCAGGGCGTTGGCGTCGACACCGCCGGTGAGTACCTTGCCGGAGCTCGGGATCACCGTGTTGTAGGCGCGGGCCAGGCGGGTGATGGAATCGAGCAGGATGATCACATCCTTCTTGTGCTCGACCAGGCGCTTGGCCCGCTCGATCACCATCTCGGCGACCTGCACGTGACGCACGGCCGGCTCGTCGAAGGTGGAGCTGATGACTTCGGCGCGAACCGTGCGGGCGATTTCCGTGACTTCCTCCGGGCGCTCATCGATCAGCAGCATGATCAGATGGACGTCCGGGTGGTTGTACTGGATGGCCTGCGCGATGTTCTGCAGCATCATCGTCTTACCGGACTTCGGCTGGGAGACGATGAGGCCACGCTGGCCGCGGCCGATCGGCGCCACCAGGTCGAGGATGCGGCCCGTGATGTCCTCGGTCGAACCGTTGCCGCGCTCGAGCTTGAACGCCTTGCGCGGGAACAGCGGGGTGAGGTTCTCGAACAGCAGCTTGTTCTTCGACGCTTCCGGCGGATCGCCGTTGATGTCGTCGACCTTGAGCATCGCGAAGTAGCGCTCGCCTTCCTTCGGATGGCGGACGCGGCCGGTGATGTAGTCGCCGGTGCGCAGGTTGAAGCGGCGGATTTGGCTGGGCGACACGTAGATGTCGTCGGGACCGGCCAGGTAGGACTCGTCGGCCGAGCGCAGGAAGCCGAAGCCGTCCTGAAGGATCTCGAGCACGCCCTCGGCCCAGATACCACCGCCGGAGCGGGCATGGGCCTTGAGGATGTTGAAGACCACGTCCTGCTTGCGCTGGCGGGCCACGCCCTCGCGCACGCCGAGCGATTCGGCGAACTCGAGCAGCTGGATGGCGTTCTTGCGCTTGAGCTCGGTCAGGTTGATCAGGCGATCGTTGCTGCCGGCATCGGCGTTCTCGTCGTCATCGACGGGATAGCCGTTGTTGTTGCGCGGATGCTGGTAATTGCCGCCACCGTTGCCGTTGCCCGGATTGCCACCACCGCCACCCTGGCGCTGCTGGTTGCGCTCGTTGCGGCGGCGACGGCCGCGGCCTTCGCGCTCGTTACGGTCGTTGCGGTTCTGCTGCTGGTTGGGGTTGTCGCCCCGCGCCTGCTGCGGATTGTTCGGCTGGCCACCAGCTGGCGGCTGGCCCGGGTTGCCCTCGCGGGCATCGTTGTTCTGCGGCGGCGGCTGGCGGGGTTCCGCCGGACCCGCGTTACCCAGTTGCAGCTCGGCCTGCGGGGCCGGAGCGGGCGCGGGCACCGGCGGGAGAGGGGGTGGTGCCGTCGCCCTGGCGGGAGCCGGCGCCGGAGCGCCCGTCTCTACCGCGGGGGCCTCGGCGGATGCCGGAGCCTTGCGACGAGTACGCGGACGCGGCTCGGTCGCAGGCTGGTCGCCGGCGCCCTTGGCGTCGATGGAATCTTTGGTTTCGATATCGGACACGGGCAAACCTCACGGGGCGCCGTTGAAAGAAGAATGGGAGAGGGTTCGCAGCGTGGGGGACAAGCGGTGTCCCGGCGAACTCCTAGAGCCTAGCATCGCGTGAGGCGCAACGTAAAGCGCCTCACGCGGCGGCGAAGTGAAACGTACAGCTACGGCGATCAGATCGCCTTCTGAATCATCTGGTCGAGCTGGCTCTTGCCAACCGCGCCGATCTGGGTTGCCTCGACCTTGCCGTTCTTGAAAATCATCAGGGTCGGAATGCCACGGACACCGAACTGACGCGGGGTCTGCTGGTTTTCGTCGATGTTGAGCTTCACGATCTTCAGCTTGCCGTCGTACTGGTCGGCGAGCTGATCGAGCACTGGGCCGATGGCCTTGCAGGGACCGCACCATTCCGCCCAGAAGTCGAGCAGGACGGGGGTATCGGATTCGAGGACCTCCTGCTGGAAGGCAGAGTCGCTCGTGTGGGTGATCTTGTCGCTCACCGTGTTCTCCAGAAATAAAGGGTTGAGAGGGGGTTGACGACCGTGACGCTCGCATCGGCTACACTAAGGAGCCCCATGTCGCGGGTCCAACCGGAACCGAAGGTCTTGGCCATTGCAGCCGGCGGCCCTCATTCCAACCCAACTAGGGGCGCGATTCAAGCGATTCAAGGGCGCCGACGGGATGGTTCTCGTTGACATAGGTGAACACGCTCCGGCCGTTCATGTGCTGCCCGCCGCCGAACCCTGGCGAGCCTCTTCACCTATGCCAGCGAGAACCGTCGGGTCGCGCGCCGCCGCCTCCGGCCATCGTGCGCCGGGCGCGTCGTACGGCCGCCGGGCTGGCAACCGGCGTCTGCCGACTCTCCCGTGACGCCGGCCGGATCACCCATCGCCCCGCGGCCCAATGCATGCCGCCGGGGCGCCGCCGCGACTGCGCGGCGCGACACCCCAGGTCACTCATCCACATGTCCCAAACCGTTCTCACCGACGTCTTCTACGAAAACCTCGACCTCCATCCGCTGCTTCACCAGGGCCTCGCCGCCGCCGGCATCACCCGCTGCACCCCCATCCAGGCGCTGACCCTTCCGGTCGCCCTGCTTGGCCGCGACGTCGCGGGCCAGGCCCAGACCGGCACCGGCAAGACCTTCGCGTTCCTGGTCGCCCTGATGGACCGCCTGCTGAAGAATCCGGCCCACCCGGACCGCAAGGACTCCGATCCGCGCGCCCTGGTCATTGCGCCGACCCGTGAACTGGCGATCCAGATCGAAAAGGATTTCCAGACCATCGGCAAGGCCACCGGCCTCCGCAGCGCCCTCATCTACGGCGGCGTGGACTACGACAAGCAGCGGCAGCAGCTGCGTGACGGCTGCGACATCATCATCGCCACGCCGGGACGCCTGCTCGACTACTACAAGCAGGACGTCTTCGGCTTTGGCAGCGTCGAGGTCATGGTCATCGACGAAGCCGATCGCATGTTCGATCTGGGCTTCATCAAGGACGTGCGCTTCATCTTCCGCCGCCTGCCTTCACGCGAGGCGCGCCAGGTGCTGCTCTTCTCCGCCACGCTGAGCCATCGCGTGCTGGAACTCGCCTACGAGCACATGCACGAGGCCGAGAAGCTGGTGGTGGAGACCGAAAACGTCACCGCCGACCGCGTCCGCCAGGTGGTCTACTTCCCGTCCAAGGAAGAGAAGATGCCGCTGCTGCTCAACCTGCTCGAGGAGAGCAAGGCCGAGCGCAGCATCGTTTTCGTCAACACCAAGGCCGCCGCGGAGCGCATCACCGACCGCCTGAAGCGTCACAACTTCCGTGTCGGCGCCATCTCCGGCGACGTGCCGCAGGTGAAGCGCCAGAAGCTGCTCCAGCGTTTCCAGGACGGCCAGATCGACCTCCTGGTGGCCACCGATGTCGCCGCGCGTGGCCTGCACATCCCGGCCGTCAGCCACGTCTTCAACTACGACCTGCCGCAGGATGCCGAGGACTACGTCCATCGCATCGGCCGTACCGCGCGCCTTGGTGCCGAGGGCGATGCGATCAGCTTCGCCTGCGACCTGTACGCGATGGGCCTGCCGGACATCGAGACCTACATCAATCAGAAGATTCCCACCGCGTCGATCGAGGCCAAGATGCTGGTGATGCCGGCTCCGCGTCCGCGCGCCGACGGCGTGCAGGACGAGATCGACGATCCGAACGACAACGATGGTCACATCCCGACCCGCGGTGCGCCGCCGGAGAAGGGCGGTCGTGGTGGTCGCGACGGCCGTAGCGGTTCGCGTACGGGCGATCGTTCGGGCAGCCGCGAGCGCAAGCCGCGTCCGCCTCGCCAGGACAAGCCGGCCGTCGCCGCGGCTCCCGCGTCGACCGAAGTGCCCATGAAGACGGTGGTGGTCGCCGAGACGGTCGCCGACCTGCCGGCCGCCGCCGAGGCGATGGCCGCCGATGGCGCGCCGAAGAAGCGCCGTCGCCGTCGCGGCGGTCGTGGCCGCGGCGCGCGCGAGGGTGCCGAGAACGGCGCGGCGAATGGCAATGGCAACGGTGCGGGCAACGGCGCGTCGCCGCGTGCGGAGAATTCGGCGAAGCCGGCCGCTCCTCGTCACGCTGACGGCCAGTCGAACCCGAACCGCCGCCCGTCGCGCCAGGTCACCGCCAGCCGGCCGACGTCGGCACCGGCACCGGCCGCCCCGCCGGTCAAGGAAAAGGTCGGGCTCCTGCGCCGTATCGGTCGCCTGTTCGGCGGGCGGTAAGAAAGAAGCATCGCCGCTGAAGCGGCTCCCACAGTGGTTGGGGCGTCGGCTCTGAAGTAGCTCTTACAGTGGTCGGGGCGTCGGCTCTGAAGCGGCTCCCACAGGGGCTTGAGGCATTGACTTAAGGCTCGAGGCCATTGCCTTCGCTCCTGTGGGAGCCGCTTCAGCGGCGATTCGCGCACAGCGGCACCGGATCACCGCAAAACCAACACCACTTCCCTTATCCTCTGGAGCTTCACGGGCCAACGGGTAATGCGGTGATCGGTTTCGATCTGGTGAGCAAACGGTACGAGGGCGGTCACCAGGCCCTTACCGATGTGTCCTTTACCGTCGACGCGGGCGAGATGGCCTTCGTCACGGGTCATTCCGGCGCCGGCAAGAGCACGCTGCTGAAGCTGCTGGCGATGATCGAGCGGCCCACCAACGGCGTCGTCACGCTGGACGGCCGCAAGCTCAACACCGTCCGCCCGGCCGAGATCCCGAAGATCCGGCGCAAGCTGGGCATGGTCTTCCAGGATCATCGCCTGCTGCTGGATCGCAGCGTCTTCGCCAACGTCGAGCTTCCCCTGATCATCGCGGGCGTCGCGCCCGCCGACCGTAGCCGCCGCGTGCGCGCCGCGCTGGAGAAGGTCGGCCTGCTCAGCTACGAGAAGCAACTGCCCGAGGCCCTGTCGACGGGCGAACAGCAGCGCGTGGGTATCGCGCGCGCCATTGTCGCGAAACCCGCCGTTCTCATCGCCGACGAACCCACGGGCAACCTGGATCCGCAGCTGGCCATGGAGATCATGGGCTTGTTCGCGGAGTTCCAGGCGGTCGGAACCGCCGTCCTCGTCGCCAGCCACGACCTCATGCTGATCAAGCGAATGAAGAAACGCGTCGTCGTCCTCGACCACGGCAAGCTCGTCGCCGACGTGCCCGCGACGGAGGTGGTATGAACGCCGTCCGCGAACCACGCAACGCACCCGAACAGGAAAAGACGCGTCGCAGCGAACCGCGCAAGATCGGCGCGTGGCGCGAGCATCACGCCTGGAGCATGTCGATCAGCCTGCGTCGCCTCGGCGGCCGTCCGCTCGGCACCCTGCTCACGGTCGCCGTGATGGGCGTGGCGCTCGCGCTGCCGTTGGCCTTCTATATGTTGCTGGGCAATGTGCAGCGGATGGGCGACGCCCTCGGCCGCAACCAGTCGATCAGCGCCTTCATGAAGCCCGGCCAGAACGCCCCCATGGCTGAAACCGCCGCGTCCGCCCTGCGCGGGCGCCCCGAGGTGGCCGATGTCGTCGTGCGCACGCCGAAGGACGGGCTCGACGAGCTGGCCGAAGTCCAGGGTTTCTCCGGCGCCCTGCAGTCGCTTGATGCCAACCCGCTGCCTTATGTCCTCTCGGTGCAGCCGAAGGCTGGCTTGTCCGCCGAGGATGCGGGCCGTCTCGTCGATGCGATGAAGGCCACGCCCGGCGTGGACATGGTCCAGGACTCCGGTGCGTGGCGTCAGCGCCTGGATGCGCTACTCGGCGTGGGCACCCGCGCGGTGACCCTGCTTGCGGTGTTGCTGGGCATCGCCGCCCTGCTGGTGGTCGGCAATACGATTCGCGTCGACATCCAGAGCCGCAGCGCCGAGATCGGCGTGCTCCTGCTCATCGGGGCAAGCCGGCCGTTCGTCCGCCGGCCCTACCTTTATTCCGGTATCTGGCTCGGATTCCTGGCCGGCGTACTCGCCGTGGCGCTGGCGATCGTCCTCGAACTGGCCATGGCGGGACCGGTGGGTCGCCTTGCGGCGGCCTATGACGGCAGCGTCAGTTTCGGAGGACTCCCCGCTTGGCTCCTGCTTTCGGTACCCTTCGCCTCGGCCGTGCTGGGGTGGCTGGGAGCACGGCTCGTCAGCGCGCGGCAAATTCGCCGCGCCGCGACGGTCTGACAAGGGGATAAGGGGTGGGATCTCACATCGGTTCGGGTGTTGCGGGCGCCGCGCCACGCATTCTGGTGGTGGACGGCTCGAAGGTCGTGCGCCAGCTGATCGCGCGCGTCGTTGCCGCCGAGGTTCCCGGTGTCGAGATCGTGGGGGCATCCAGCGGCGCCGAGGCGCAGGCCGAACTGCAACGCGGCGTCTTCGATTTCGTGACCGTGGCCTTGCGCCTGCCCGACATGGATGGCCTCGATGTCGCGCGTTTCGTCCGCGAGTCCGCCCCGCAGATATACATGCCCATCGTCGTCGTCTCGGGTGACGTCGAGGCGCGCCTGCATCGGCGCGAGCTGGGCGAGTTCGTCACCGACTACTTCGACAAGTCGCTGGGCTTCGGTGCGCTGGCGGAATTCATCCGCGGCTACGTGCGTCCCGAAGGCGGCGCGGAAGGCGAAGTCCTCTACGTCGAGGACAGCCGCGTGGTCGCGCTGGCGACGCGGCGCATGATGGAAAAATATGGCCTGACCGTCCGCCATGTCATCAGCGCGGAAGACGCGCTCGACTACCTGCGCGAGGCGCAGGCACGTGGCGAAGTCGGTGCCGATGTCGTGCTGACCGACGTCAGCCTCAAGGGTGAACTCACGGGAGGCGATCTCGTCGAGCGCATCCGCAACGAGTTCGGCTACGGCAAGGGCCAGTTGCCCACGCTCATCATGACCGGCGACGAGAACCCGGCGAACCAGGCCGCATTGCTGCGTGCCGGCGCCAACGACCTCGTCGAGAAACCGGTCGAGGAAAAACTGCTGATCACGAAGCTGCTGTTCCAGCTTCGTGTCGCACTGCATCTGCGGGGCAGGGCGGAGACGTGAACGACCGCGTGAAGCTGGAGCCGTCCTGGAAGGAACGGATCGGCGATTACCTCGAACGTCCCGACATGCTCGCCCTGTCGAACTTCCTGCGCGACGAGAAGGCCCACGGCAAGGTCATCTATCCGCCCGGGCCCGAAATATTCAACGCCTTTGCCCATACGCCGTTCGAGAACGTCCGCGTGGTGATCCTGGGACAGGACCCGTATCACGGTCCCGGACAGGCGCACGGACTCAGTTTCTCCGTACGACCGGGCGTACGCATTCCGCCGTCGCTACTGAACATGTTCAAGGAGATCGAGGACTGCCTCGGCATCCCGCGTCCCGACCACGGTTGCCTCACGCCGTGGGCCGATCGAGGCGTGCTCCTGCTCAATGCGGTGCTCACGGTGGAAGCCGGGCAGGCGGCCTCGCACCAGGGCAAGGGCTGGGAAGGTTTCACCGACGCCGCCATCGACGCGCTCAACCGCGAACGCGAAGGCCTGGTCTTTATGCTGTGGGGTAGCCACGCGCAGAAGAAGGGCCAGCTGATCGACGGCAAGCGTCACCTGATCCTGCGCAGCGTGCATCCTTCGCCGCTGTCGGCCCACCGCGGCTTCATGGGCTGTGCCCATTTCGCCCAGGCCAATGCTTACCTGGAATCCCGCGGCGAAGCGCCGATCGACTGGTCGCTGCCGCCCCGAAGCCAGCTCGAAATGTGACGTTCCCTTACTGCCAGGAAGCTTCCGATTCCAGCACCTGCGCCACCATGCGCCAGGGTTCGTAACGGAAGGTGACCGTGTGCTCGCCGGCTGGCACGCATACGGCGCGCAGGAGGCCATCGGCCCGATGGTGTCCGGTTTCGCGTCCGTCGACGCGCGTTATCCAGCCAGGGAAATCCTGGTCGGTGATCACCAGCCAGCCTGCCGAGGAGGCGGCGGTTTGTACCGTCGTCTGGATATTCGTCGAGGCCGTCGAGCGGATCGCGACCTGACCCGTGCAACGCGTGGCGTCCGTCGCCGCCGTCGCGGCGTCGTTTGCATCCCGTGGTGTCAACAGCACGGTCGATGCGAAGTCCGGCGTCGCGAAGCTGGCGGGCGAAAGGGACTGCCCCATCGGGATGAGTTCGGCTCGGGACGGCGTCAGCACGCGTGGATACGCGTGGGGCATCTGGAAGACGGCGGTCTTTGTGTCTCGATAAATCGGCTCCAGC
>DATNJP010000113.1:0-11576 GCA_035603855.1 Luteibacter sp.
CTCTCCCATCAACCCACCTCAGTGCTCGGAAGAGCCGGCGGGTACCACCCTCGGGGCCGGTAGCCGCAGGCGAGGGCAGCGAGTGGAAAAAGCCCGCAGGGGGCCGGCCAGGGAGGGCCGGCCGTTTCCGCTGAGACAGGATGTCGAATCGGAAACCTCCACTCGCAGCCCGACCCGGCCCGAAGGGCAATAGATAAACGGCCGCTCTTCGCGGCCCTTCCTTGGCGGGTCGCCGCAGGCGTGGCCCCGAGGGTGGTACCCGCCGGCTCTTGCGACGTCGCCGCACGACGAGCAAAAGCGAGGCCGAAGGCAAGCCCGCCCCCATGAGCCCCACGAAGAACCTAAAACAAAAGGCATCCCCCCGACGCAGGCTCCCCCCATGGCCATCTCCTGGAACGATCTCATCTGCACTCCCGACAAGGAGGCCATCGACGCGCTCGCCGAGTCGTGGCGCTGGCGCATCGGCGATGCCTTTACGCCATTGCTGTTCACCGCGCTGGGCGACATGTTCTACGAGGCCGATGAGGGTGGCATCTTCTGGCTCAACACAGGCACCGCCGAAGTGGAGCGCGTCGCCGAGAGCGTGCCGGGCTTCAATCAGTTGTTGCGCGAAGAGATCGCCGAGGACTGGTTGCTGCCGCCGCTGATCGAAGCATTGATCGAGGCGGGTAAGACGCGCGCGGAAGCTGAGTGCTACACGTACGTCACTCTTCCCATCTTCGCCGAGGGCGAATACAGCGTGGAGAATCTCAATCCCGTCGCTGCGAAGGAGCACTTCGAACTGACCGGCTCGGTACTGCAGCAGCTACAGGACGTGCCCGACGGCACCAGCGTAAACATCGATATCACGCACTGATCTGGCATCAGGCAGCTTTGCGGCAGGAGTAAGGAAACTCCTCGAGAACCAACATGGCTCGCATCAGGATTCCGTGCGCCCGTTCGGCAAGAGCGGAATCCTTTTCCGCGAGGAAGGAGGCAAGGCGAAGCAGATCGGTTCGCGCAACGTGGCGAAACTGACGCGCCCTCGCGCCCTGTGACGTAGCCGTCAGTCAGGGATTTTCGCCGCAAGCGTCGGCGCGGGCTTCCAGGATGTCGCGTTCGCGGTCGTTGCGGGTCATCGAGGCGGCGCGCTGGAAGGCGTCGCGGGCTTCGGCGTAGCGGCCGAGGCGGAACAGGAGGTCGCCCAGTACGCTGGGTAACAAGTGGTAGTCGCGTAATGCGGGCTCGCCGATCAATGCTTCGGCGATCGGCAGGGCGGCGTCCGGGCCTTCCGCCATCGATACGGCGACGGCGCGGTTGAGTTCGACGACGGGCGAGGGTACGACCTCGACGAGTTCGGCGTACAACGCCGCGATGCGCGGCCAGTCGGTGTCCTCGGCGCGTGTGGCGCGTGCGTGGCACGCGGCGATGGCGGCTTGAAGTGCATACGGTCCTTTCGAGCCGCCAAGGCGTTCGGCGCGCTCGAGGGCTGTTAGGCCGCGGCCGATCAGCAGGCGGTCCCAGCGGCGGCGGTCCTGCTCGAGGAGAAGGATGGGCTCGCCGTCCGGGCCGGTGCGTGCGCCGGCGCGCGAAGCCTGGATTTCCATCAGCGCGACGAGGCCGTGCACTTCGGCTTCGGATGGCATCAGTTCGGCGAGCACGCGGCCCAGCCGCTGCGCTTCCTCGCATAACGCGGGGCGCATCCAGTCGCCACCGGCCGTCGCCGCATAGCCTTCGTTGAAGACGAGGTAAAGCACGCGCAGCACCGAAGCGAGGCGTTCCTTCAAGGCGTCGCCGCGCGGCACTTCGTACGCGACGGCTTCGTCGGCGAGGCTGCGCTTGGCGCGCACGATGCGTTGGGCGACCGTCGGCTCGGCGACGAGGAACGCGCGCGCGATCTCCTCCGTCGTAAGGCCGCCAAGCAGGCGCAGGGTCAGGGCGACACGCGCCTCGATGGACAGGACGGGATGACAGGCGGTGAAGATGAGCCGCAGCATGTCGTCGCCGATATCGTCGTCGAGCGCATCGATCAGGCGGTCGTCGTCGGATTCGAGCAGGCCTTCCATGTCCTTGCCGAGTGCTTCCAGCTTTCGCCCGGCCATGCGTTCGCGGCGGATGCGATCCACCGCGCGATGTTTCGCCGTCTGCGTCAGCCAGGCGCCCGCGTTGCGCGGAACGCCGTCACGCGGCCATTGCTCCAGCGCGGATACCAGCGCGTCCTGGGCCAGTTCTTCGGCCAGGTCCAGGTCGCGCACCATGCGCGCGATCGTCGCGATGAGGCGTGGCGACTCGATCTTCCAGATCGCGGCGATCGCGCGGTGGGTTTCGTTGCTCATGACGACGGATCAGAGCATCCGCCGCCATGTCGGGCAAGACGCGCCGCGGCATCAGGTCACCGTGGCGAGCAACTCCTCCATCTCGTAGAGGGGGCGGATTTCCAGTCGCGCATCCTCCCCGTCGGGAAACGGAAACGTTTCCGTCCACGCGATGACCTCGTCGAGGCTGCTCGCGCGGAGTACCCAGAAACCCGCGACCATTTCCTTGATTTCAGCGAAGGGACCATCGAATACCGTGGACTGGCCCTTGCTGAAGCGCACCCGCTTCGCGTGGCGGCTGGAGGAAAGGCCGTGGCCGGCGAGCAGCAGGCCGGATTCCTGGCCGATGCGGTTGGCTTCGATCATGCGTCCGATGAATTCCGGGCCGGGATCGAAGTCGGTTTCGCTGCGCTCGTTCGCCTTCAGCATCACGATCCAGCGCGTGCGATCGGCATCGCCATCCGTGGGGTCACCGAAGCCGGACAGGCCACCCGGGCATCCAATGGGGCGGACTTCGATCTCGGCCTGGCCGTTGGCATCTTCCGCAGGCCAGCCTTTGACCCAATCCACGGCCTCCTCGATGGATCCGGCTTCGATGATGCTGAAACCCGCCACCAATTCCTTGGTCTCGGCGAAAGGACCGTCGACGACAACGGCCTTGCGGCCTTCGGTGAAACTCACCCGGACACCGTTCTTGCTCGGCTTGAGGCCTTCGCCGGCAAGGAAGCGACCATCCGCGGCGAGCGTATCGAGGTGTTCGGCCATCGCGTCGACCAGCTCACGGGTCGGCGAGGCACCGGCTTCGCTATCGTTGTCCGCCTTGCGGACGATCAGGAACTGCATCGTTGCCTCCTAAATCAGGTAGGTATCTTTTTCGACCCTTCGGCATTGATCATCCAGGGCACGCCGAACTTGTCGGTGAGCATGCCGAAGCTTTCGGACCAGAAGGTTTCCGTCAAGGGCATCTGGATCGACGCGCCGTCCGACAATGCGTCGAAGACTTTCCCGGCTTCCGCCGTGCCATCGAAGCCGAGCGCGATGGAGACGCCTTCGATGCCCTTATACCCATACCTGGGGTGGCTGTCGGATGCCATAAGTACCTGGTCGCCCACCTGCAGGCTGGCGTGCATCACTTTCTCGCCGAGTGCCGCCTCGTCCGCCGCCGACATGGGCGCGCAACCCTCGGGCGGCTCGCCTCCGCCTTCCTGGGGCGGCATGTCCTTGTAGCGCATCAGCATGGCGATCTTCCCGCCGAGGGCCTTTTCATAGAACTTCATCGCTTCTTCGCAGTTGCCGTTGAACATGAGGTAAGGCTGGATACGCATGGTCGGTGTCCTTCTCGGTGGTCGGTCAGTATTTGGCGGAGATTTCGGCGCGCAGGCGTTCTTCCTGGGCGCGGGCTTCGGGCGTGAATTCGGCGCCGAAGTCCTCGGCCTCGAACACGCGGCGTATCTCGATCTCGGATTCGCCCTCGAACGGGTTGGGTGAGCGCTTGATCCATTCGATCGCTTCGTCGAGCGAGCGCACCTGGAGCAGCCAGAACCCGGCGACGAGTTCGCGCGTCTCCGCGAAGGGGCCGTCGATGACTTCCCGGCGGTCGCCCGAGAAGCGGATCCGCGCGCCGGCGCGGCTCGGGTGCAGGCCCTCGCCGGCCAGCATGACGCCGGCCCGGACCATTTCCTCGTTGAAGTTGCCCATCGCCGTGAGCAGTTCTTCGCTGGGCATCTCGCCTGCCTCGGATGCCTTTGTCGCCTTTACTATCGCCATGAAACGCATCGCCGTTCTCCTTGCCGGGGCCGGGGTGATCCCCGGCTTTCATGGAGACGTCGATTGTGAACCGGTCGGATCGACAAGGGCGACCGACATTTTTTCAACCCTCGGCCGGTCGAGCCGGGCGGCGCGTCAGGCCCGGCCCGCGGGCGCCTCGAACACGGCGCGCACGCCGTCGGGCTCGAACCGGATGGCGGCCTCGCCGTTCGCCTGGCCGGCCAGGACCCGTTCGATGAAGCGGGTGCCGAAGCCGCGCCGGCTCGGCACCGCCACGACCGGGCCGCCGCGCTCCTTCCATTCCAGGCGCACCTTGCCCTGGTCGGGCGTGTTGTCGAACGACCAGGCGATGGCGACAGTGCCGTCGGGCGTCGAAAGGGCGCCGTACTTCGTGGCGTTGGTGAGCAGTTCGTGGACCGCCATGGCCATGGATACGGCGGTTTCCGGGTCCAGCACCAGGGGCGGCCCCTCGAAGGTGACCCTGTCGTTTCCCGGATCGTGCGGGGCGACAGTGGATTCGATCACGCCAAGCAGTGCCACGTCGTCGCGCGAGCGGTCCAGTAACAGGTCGTGTGCGCCGGCCAACGCGCGCAGGCGGCTTCCGAACGAGTCCATGGACATGGCCACCGGGCGGTCATCCCTGAAGCTCTGCATCGCCATGGCCTGGACCACCGTGAGCAGGTTCTTCATCCGGTGGTTCATGTCGTTGATCACGATCCGCTGCGCGCGCTCGGCATCGCGATGGCTGGACACGTCCACGCAGCTGCCCCAGTAGCCGGCGAACAGGCCATCGCGGTAATACGGTGCGCCGTTATCGAGTAGCCAGCGGTAGGCGCCATCGTGACGGCGCAGCCGGTATTCCATGGAGAACGGTACGCGCGCGTCGAAGGCGCTGACGTAGGTGTCCATGCAGCGATCGAGATCGTCCGGATGCACGCCCACGGCCCAGCCGTCGCCTGTCTCCTCGTGCATGTCGCGGCCGGTGTAATCCAGCCAGGGCTTGTTGAACCAGTCGCATCCCTTGTCCGGCCCGGAACGCCAGATCATCACGGGAGCGAAATCCGCCAGCTCGCGGAATTCGAAATCCCCCGTGGCCATGGCCCTGTCGATCGAATCCGTCGCGTCGTCGCTCATTGGTAGGTACCCTGCTGCCCGCACGTCGCCCTGTATCCCCCCGGCGCGGAGCGTCGATCGCGGCTGACCCAGCATCCCTGTGGGCTGCACCATCCACAGGTTGCATGCGGATGCGATGACGATAACGCAATCGCCCCATGCATGACACGCGATGTCGCAAAGCGCGTGCGGCAGGTCACGCCTCACACGATCCGTAAGCAATTTCAGAATTGTTCTATTGCATCGTTGCCATGAAAAGCCCCGATGCCTTGCCGCCCTGTGCCAGAATTCTGTCGCAGCCGTGGCAGGGGCCGCGTGCAGCATGTGATGGGGATACGAAAAACGAACGATCGGTTCGCGGCGGATGCGGCGGGCCGGGTTCGGCGTATCCGCGGCACGGCGACGAGCGCCGTCACGTTCGCACTGGATCGGAAGGGAAACATGGATCTGCTTCGCTACATCGCCCTGCTACCCGTGCGCCTCCTGCGCGGCCTGTTCTGGCTGCTGGGACGGCTGTTGAAGCCCGTATTCGGCAACATGGCCTGGTCGGCGCCCGCGTGGGTGCCGGCGACGGGCCGCGCGGCCCGCAGCCATCCGCTGAAGTTCACCGGCAGCATCGCCGCCGTGCTCGTGCTTGCCGCGGCGGGATGGTTCGGCTGGCATTGGTGGCAGAACCGGCCAAAGCCGGTGGAGCCGAACCGCATCAGCTTCCAGGCGCCGGCTCCCGAGATCAGCGATTACGAACACGTGCCTGTCGTGATCCATCCGCTCACGGTGACATTCTCCGGGTCGGCGGCTCGACTGGAATCGCTCGGCAAGCCCGTGACCGATGGCATCGCGATGGATCCGAAGCTGGCCGGCCAATGGACCTGGGAGAACGACCGCACGCTGCGCTTCACGCCATCGAGCGATTGGCCCGTGGGCCGTAAGGTGGACGTCCGCTTCGACAAGGCCAAGGTGTTCGCGCCGCAGATCCTGCTGGCAGACGACCATTTCGATTTCAGCACCGCGCCGTTCACCGCACGAGTGGTCAATGGCGAGTTCTACCAGGATCCCCAGGACCCGACCAAGAAGAAGACCATCATCCAGCTGGGCTTCAACTACCCGGTGGATGCCGCGCAGTTCGAGAAGCGTCTTTCGCTCGACCTGCGCAACCGCGACGAGAAGCGCGGCAGCGACCTGAAGTTCAGTGTCACCTACGACGAGCGTCGCCTGAACGCCTTCGTCCATTCGCAACCGCTGCAATTGCCACGCGACGACGGTTCCGTCGGCCTGAAGCTCGATGACGGCGTGCGCAGCAGCCGTGGTGGCGACGGTACGGAAAAGGCGCTCGAAACCTCGGTCCGCGTGCCGGGCCAGTACAGCCTCAAGCTCGACGAGGTATCCGCCACGCTGGTCGACAACGAGCGTTTCGAGCCGGAACAGGTCGTGGTGATGCACTTCGGCGGACCGGTGAGCGACGCCGAGCTGACCAAGCGGTTGCACGTATGGGCCATCCCTGCCGGTGACGATGAGCACTTCTCGGTCGACCAGATCGGCGAGGCCGACTTGCGCCGCTTCACCGCGCTGAAGCCCGAGGTGGTGCCTACCGAGAACGACTGGTCGGACACGCAGAGCTTCCGCTACCACGCGCAGCCGGGGCAGCGCATTTACGTGCGCGTCGACAAGGGCATGACCTCGTTCGGTAGCTACATCATGCCCAAGGCACGTGCGGACGTGCTCACGGTTCCCGACTACCCCCGCCTGCTTCGTTTCATGGCCGATGGCTCGTTGCTGTCGCTGAGCGGCGACCGCCGCATCTCGGTCGTGTCGCGCAACATGCCCGGCATGCGTGTCGAGGTTGGCCGCGTGTTGCCGGACCAGCTGCAGCACCTGGTCTCGCTCAACTCCGGTAGTTACGCGAAGCCGGAGATGTATGGCTTCACGCCCGACCACATCGTCGACCGCTTCGTGAAGAAGGTTTCCTTCCCCGACGAGGGTCCGGGTAAGGCGCATTACGAGGGATTCGACCTGGGCCAATACCTGGCGACCGGTAAGCGTGGCGTGTTCCTGCTCAAGCTTTCCGGATATGACGCCAAGGCGGAGCAGGAAGCGCGGGAACGTCGCGAAAAGGCGGCCCGTGAAGCCGCCGCGCGTGAGGCGGGAAGCGATCCGGATGCCGCCGCGGCCGATGCCGCTCGCGACGACGACAACGACAACGCGCCTTACGACTGGCCGAAGGATGAACGCCTCGTCGTGATCACCGATCTCGGGGTGATCGCGAAGAAATCGCTCGACGGCAGCCAGGATATCTTCGTGCAGTCCATCCGCAGCGGATCGCCGGTGGCCGGAGCCTCGGTGGCGGTCATCGCGAAGAACGGCAGCACGCTGTTCACCCAGGTCACCGGTGCCGACGGACTCGCGCACTTCGCCAACCTCAAGGGCTTCACGCAGGAAAAGGCGCCCGCGATGTATGTCGTGCGCCAGGGCGAGGACCTTTCCTTCCTGCCGGTCACCTCGTACGACCGCACGCTCGATTTCTCGCGCTTCGACATCGGCGGCGAACCGAACGCGCACAGCCAGGGCCAGTTGTCCGGTTACCTGTTCTCCGATCGCGGCATCTATCGCCCGGGCGACCTGTTCCACATCGGCATGATCGTGCGCGCCAACAGCTGGACACGCAGCGTCGCCGGCATGCCGCTGATCGCCGAGGTGGTCGATCCGCGTGGCACCACCGTGCGCCAGCAGACCGTGTCGATGGACGCCGCGGGCTTCGCCGAGCTGGATCACACCACGGCGGAAACGTCGCCGACGGGCAACTGGACAGTCAATCTCTACATCGCCAAGGACGGCAAGCCCTACTCGCAGATCGGCAGCACCACGGTGCAAGTGAAGGAGTTCCAGCCGGACCGCATGAAGGTGTCGGCGAAGCTTTCCACCGCCGTGACCGAGGGCTGGGTGAAGCCCGCCCAGCTCAAGGCGCTGGTCGACGTGCAGAACCTGTTCGGTACGCCGGCGGCGGATCGCCGTGTCGAAGGTTCGCTGACCCTGCGTCCCGCCTTCCCATCGTTCCCGAGCTACAAGGACTACCACTTCTACGACGTGCGCCGGGCGAAGGAGGGCTTCGAGGAGAAGCTCGCCGACGTGAAGACGGACGACAAGGGACACGCCGAGTTCGCGCTGGATCTCTCCAAGTACGCCGACGCGACCTACCAGCTCTACTTCCTGGCGAAGGCCTATGAAGCCGAAGGCGGTCGCAGCGTCGCGGCGGCGACGCAAGGCATGGTCTCGTCGAATGACTGGCTGGTTGGCTACAAGTCGGTCGACAACCTGGACTACGTGAGCCGCGATGCGAAACGCGTGGTCAACCTCGTGGCCATCGACCCTAACGCGAAGCGCATGGATCTGTCCGGACTGAAGCAGGCCATCGTCGAGACGCGTTTCGTCTCCGTCCTGACCAAGCAGGATTCCGGTGTCTTCAAGTACGAATCGAAGGCGAGGGAATCGGTCGTCTCCGAAACGCCGCTCACGATCCCGGCGGCAGGCCTGGATGTGACGCTGCCCACCGACAAACCCGGTAACTTCGCGCTGGTGGTGAAGAACGCCGAGGGCAAGGAAGTGAACCGCGTGGCATGGTCGGTGGCGGGCGACGGCAACGTCTCGCGCTCGCTGGAACGCAACGCGGAACTGCAACTCACGCTGTCGAAGAAGGACTATGCACAGGGCGAGGCCGTGGACATCGCCATCCGCGCACCGTACGCGGGCAGCGGCCTCATCACCATCGAGCGCGACAAGGTGTACGCGCACGCATGGTTCCATGCCGACTCGACCAGCTCGGTCCAGCACATCACCGTGCCAGCCGACTTCGAAGGCAACGGCTACATCAACGTGCAGTATGTCCGGGATCCGTCGTCGGACGAGATCTTCATGAGCCCGCTGTCGTTCGGCGTCGTACCGTTCTCCGTGAACATGGACGCGCGCCGTAATGGCATCACCGTGGAATCGCCCGCGATGGTGAAGCCCGGCGACACGGTCACCTTCCATGTCACCTCGACCACGCCGACCCGCGCCGTGGTGTTCGCGGTGGACGAAGGCATCCTCCAGGTCGCGCGCTACAAGCTCGGCGATCCGCTGCAGTACTTCTTCCGCAAACGCATGCTCGAGGTCTCCACGTCGCAGATCCTCGACCTGATCATTCCGGACTTCCAGAAGCTGATGGCCATGGCCGCGCCAGGCGGTGACGCCGACGGTGCCATCGGTCGCCAGCTCAATCCGTTCCGGCGTAAACGCGACAAGCCGGTGGCGTACTGGTCGGGCATCGTCGATGTCGACGGTTCGCGTGACCTCACCTATAAGGTGCCTGATTACTTCAACGGCAAGCTTCGGGTCATGGCGGTCAGCGTGTCACCGGAACGGATCGGCACCTTCGAGGGCGCCACGACGGTACGCGGTGACTTCGTGCTTTCGCCCAACGTGCCGACCACCCTGGCACCCGGTGACGAGGCCGAGATCAGCGTCGGCGTGGCGAACAACCTCACGGGTCTGGGCGGCAAGGAAGTGCCGGTCGCGGTGAACCTCAAGCTGGGTCCCCAGTTGCAGATCGTCGGCGACGCCGCGAAGACGCTCAACCTCGGCGAGATGCGCGAAGGCGTCGCGGTCTTCCGCGTTCGTGCCACCGACAAGCTCGGTTCGGGAAACATGAGCTTCACGGCGGGATACAACGGCAAGTCGGCGAAGCAGAGCGTGGATCTCTCGGTACGCCCCGCCTCGCCGATGCGTACCGACCTGCTCTTCGGACGCGTCGATGCGCATTCGCGCGGCGACGTGACGGGCCTGCGCGACATGCATGACGAGTACGCCAAGCGTGACGCCGCCTTCTCCACGGTGCCCATGGTGCTGGCACGCGGCTTAGCCGCGTATCTGGTCGACTTCCCGCACTACTGCACGGAGCAGGTCATCAGTGCGGCCATGCCGGCACTCATCCTCGGGCAGCGCCCGGAGTTCGGCGACGTGAAGCCGGCGGAGATGTTCGACGGCGCCACGCCACCGTCGGATCCGGTCGCGGCCCTGTTCGACACGCTACGGGCAAGGCAGAACGGCCAGGGTGGTTTCGGCCTGTGGACGGCCACGCCGGACACGCACACGTTCGCCACCGACTACGCCGTGCACTACCTGATCGAAGCGACCGATCGTGGTGTCGCCGTGCCGCACGACATGCTGGCGTCGGCGGACAGCGCCCTGCGCCAGATCGCGGCCGACGATACGGGTGACTCGCTGGTGGAGATGCGCCAGCGCGCTTACGCGATCTACCTGCTGACGCGGCAAGGCAACGTCACCACGAACGATCTTGCATCGGTGCAGCGGCGCCTGCAGGAGGTCTATCCGAAGACATGGAAAAACGACCTCGCGGCAGCATGGCTGGCGGCTTCCTACCAATTGTTGCACCAGGATCGCCTCGCCGCCGACCTCATGTCGGGGCCGCGCAAGATCCTCGGTCGCAAACCGGCGGATGAGCCTTACGAGTACTTCGACTATTACGACGCCCCGATCCGCGATGCCTCGGTGCTCTACCTGCTCTCGAAGCACTTCCCCGACCAGGCCAAGGCGCTACCGCCCGAGACGATCGAGAACCTGGTTCGTCCGTTGGGGCAGGGGCACTACAACACCTTGTCGTCCGGCATGATCATCCTCGCGCTGGACGCCTGGGCGAAGGATGCCGGTGGTGACCTGGCCAAACTCTCGATCGGTGCCGTGGCCGTAAATGGCACGGTGACACCGATCGGGGCGGCGAAGGGCTCGCTGATCGACGCGCACTGGGCCGCCGGCACGCAACGCCTGCGCCTGGTCAACGATGCGGATGCCACCGCGTGGTATGGCGTTGCGCAAACGGGCTTCGATCGCAAGCCGGCCACCGATACACGCAAGGACGGGCTCGAGATCACCCGCACGTATACGGACACCAAGGGCAAGGCGGTCGACAGTGTCAGCACGGGCGACGAGATCGACGTGCACGTGCGCATCCGCTCGACGAAGGACGCGGACGTGGAAGACATCGCCATCGTCGACCTGTTGCCCGGCGGCTTCGAACCGGTACTCGACACCGCACCGCCTGCCGATGCGGCGGCCGTACCGTCATCGGACGAAGCCGTCAGCGAATCCAGTGACGCCGCGAACGAGGGCGAGGAAGGCGACGCTGCCAGCGATGGCAACGGCGAGGGTGGCGGTGATGACACGCCCGCCTGGCGCTCGCCGATCGGCAATCCGGAATCCACATGGAAGCCGCAGTACGCGGACGTGCGCGAGGATCGCGTCGTGGTCTACGGCTATGCCAGCCGTGACGTGCAGGAGTTCGTCTACCGGATCAAGGCGACCAACGCCGGCAAGTTCGTCATTCCGCCGGCGTTCGTGGAGTCGTTGTACGAC
>DATNJP010000114.1:0-6504 GCA_035603855.1 Luteibacter sp.
GGCCGGCCGTTTCCGCTGAGACAGGAAGTCGAATCGGAAACCTCCACTCGCAGCCCGACCCGGCCCGAAGGGCAATAGAAATACGGCCGCTCTTCGCGGCCCTTCCTTAGCGGGTCGCCGCAGGCGTGGCCCCGAGGGTGGTACCCGCCGGCTCTTGCGACGTCGCAAAAGCGAGGCCGAAGGCGAGCCCGCCCCCGGAAACAGAAGAAAAAGACACAAAAAAAAGGCGCCCCGAAGGGCGCCTTTCCAGATCGCGAAGAGCCGATCGATCAGTAGCGGTAGTGGTCCGGCTTGTACGGGCCTTCCACCGGCACGCCGATGTAGTCGGCCTGTTCCTGCGTGAGCACCGTCAGCTTCACGCCGATCTGTGCCAGGTGCAGGCGGGCCACTTCCTCGTCGAGCTTCTTCGGCAGGCGGTACACCGTCTTCTCGTAGGTGTCCTTGTTCTTCCACAGGTCGATCTGCGCAAGCGTCTGGTTCGAGAAGCTGTTCGACATCACGAAGCTCGGGTGGCCGTGGGCGCAACCGAGGTTCACCAGGCGGCCTTCGGCCAGCATGTAGATGCTGTTGCCCTTGGCGAAGGTGTAGCGATCCACCTGCGGCTTGATCGTCTCGCGGGTGACGTCCTTCGCGCCGTTCAGGCGATCCATCTGGATCTCGTTGTCGAAGTGGCCGATGTTGCAGACCAGGGCGTTGTTCTTCATCGCCGCCATGTGCTCGAGCGTGATGATGTCCTTGTTGCCCGTGGTGGTGACATAGATGTCGCCGAAGCCGAGGGTGTCTTCGATCGTGGTGACCTGGAAGCCTTCCATCGCGGCCTGCAGGGCATTGATCGGATCGATCTCGGTGACGATGACGCGGGCGCCGAAGCCCTTCAGCGAATGGGCGCAGCCCTTGCCCACGTCGCCATAACCGCAGACGACGGCGACCTTGCCGGCGACCATCAGGTCGGTGGCGCGCTTGATGCCGTCGGCCAGCGACTCACGGCAACCGTAGAGGTTGTCGAACTTGCTCTTGGTGACCGAGTCGTTGACGTTGATCGCGGGGACCAGCAGCTTGCCGGCTTCGGCGAGCTGGTAGAGGCGGTGCACGCCGGTGGTGGTTTCTTCGGACACGCCGCGCCATTCGGCGGCGATCTTCTTGAACCAGCCCGGACGCGCGGCGGCGGTGCGCTTCACCAGGTCCTTGATGACCTGCTCTTCGTGGTTGCCGCTGGGCGTGTTTACCCAGTCGCTGCCGTCTTCGAGCTCGACGCCCTTGTGGATGAAGAGGGTGGCGTCGCCACCGTCGTCCACGATGAGCTGCGGACCAAGCTCACCCGGGTGGGTCAGCATGTCGAGCGTGCACTCCCAGTATTCCTCCAGCGTCTCGCCCTTCCAGGCGAACACCGGCAGGCCACCGGCGGCCATCGCCGCGGCGACGTCG
This sequence comes from Luteibacter sp., assembly GCA_035603855.1. Lineage (GTDB taxonomy): Bacteria > Pseudomonadota > Gammaproteobacteria > Xanthomonadales > Rhodanobacteraceae > Luteibacter. The sequence goes on from DATNJP010000114.1 coordinate 1,426, forward strand.
TCCTGGGTGGAGAAGATGTTGCACGAGGCCCAGCGAACCGAGGCGCCGAGCTCGCGCAGGGTCTCGGCGAGGACGGCGGTTTCCTTGGTGACGTGCAGCGAGCCCGAGAGACGCACGCCCTTGAGCGGCTTCTCGTTCGCGTAGCGGGCGCGGATCTGCATCAGGCCCGGCATTTCCTCTTCGGCCATGCGGATGCGGCGGCGGCCGAGGGCAGCCTGCGAAATATCGCGGACCTTGAAATCGTCGGTGGCGTTGTCTTTGGTGACGGCGTTCATCTGGCGTAGCTCCGGAAGTTCACGGGGGCGCCGTTTGGTGGGACGCCGCGCCGAGCCTGGCCTATGGGCAAACCCATGGTCGCAGCGCCCCTCGGCGGGCAAAACGGTCCGCCGATTATATCGCGGAATCCGGATGCAGGGATGAACACATCTTTTTAGGTACTCTCGGGGTTCCGATGCCAGCTGAGAGTCCGATGGAAGCCGCACGCGATCCCGAGTTCCTCCCCCATGACGGCCCCCTGCGCGAGGACGTGCGGCGCCTCGGCGCCCTGGTAGGCCAGATGCTGGCGGAGCAGGGCGGACAGGCCTTCTTCGAGCGCGTGGAGCACGTCCGCACGGCGGCGATCCATCGCCGGCGCAGTGGCGCCGCCGTGGACGCCCTGGCCGAGACGCTCACCGGCCTCGAGGCCGACGACGCCGAAGCCCTGGCGCGTGCCTTCGCCACCTACTTCCAGGCCGTGAACACCGCCGAGCGCGTTCACCGGATCCGCCGTCGCCGCGATTACCAGCGCGAGGGTGGAGCAGCGCAGCCCGAGTCGTTGGCCGCGGTGCTGTCGCAATTGAAGAAAGATGGCGTGACCCGCGATGAACTGGCGCACCTGCTTGGCCGGCTGGACGTGGAGCCGGTGTTCACGGCGCATCCCACCGAAGCCGTGCGCCGGTCGTTGCTGGAGAAAGAGCAGGAGATCGTCCGCGCCCTCGTGGACGAATTCGATCCGACGCGCACGCCACAGGAACGGCGCGACGACGATGCGCGCATCCTCATGGCGCTGTCCGCCGGCTGGCAGACCGCCGGGGCATCGCCGGTGCGCCCCAGCGTGCAGGACGAGTTCGAGCACGTGGGCTTCTATATCGCCCGGCCGATCTACCGTGTTTTGCCCGCCCTCTACGAATCGCTGCAGCAGGCCATCGCGGACACGTACGGTGAAGGTGTCGCGATTCCTCGCCTGCTTCGCTTCGCCACATGGGTGGGTGGTGACATGGATGGCAATCCCAACGTCAACGCGGACACCATCGCGGCCACGCTCGCCGCGCAGCGGGCACAGGTACTGGAACGGTACACGGAAGACGTCGCCGAACTCGGCCGCCTGCTCAGTCAGACGGAAGACCGCGTGACGCTGGACGACAAACTCCAGCGCCGCATCGAGGACTATCGCGAGCGCCTGCCCGAGGCGGCCGCGCGCATCCGGCCGCGACATGCCGACATGCCTTACCGCGGGTTTCTCACCTTCGTAGCCGCGCGACTCGACGCGACCTTGCACGGCGCGGACGAAGCGTATGCATCGGCCAACGACTTCATCGGCGATATCGCATTGGTGCAGAAAAGCCTGGTGGAACATGGCGGCAAGCATGCGGGTGCCTATGCCGTGAATCGTCTGCTGTGGCGCGCGCGCACCTTTGGCTTCCACCTGGCGCGCCTTGATGTACGCCAGGACGCGCGAGTCCACGACGAAGCGCTTGCCGCACTGCTTGGCGATGCCGAGTGGGCCAACCGGGATACGGTGACCCGAGTAAAGACGTTGCGGCCCTACGCGTCGGGCGAGCGCAGCTTCGTCGCCGGTGACGATCATGAAGCGGCCGGCATGTTGCGCGAAGTGTTCGCTACGCTCGCTGATTCGCGCAAGCGCTATGGCCAGGATGCGACAGGCCTCTACATCATCAGCATGGCCGAGACCGCCGCCGATGTGCTGGCCGTGCTCGCGCTCGCGCGTCGTGGCGGACTTCTGGAAGACGGGCGCGTGCCACTCGATGTCGCGCCGCTGTTCGAAACGATCGACGATCTCGCCGGCGGTGCGGAAACGTTGCAGGCACTGCTCGACGACCCGGTGTATCGCGCACATCTGAAAGCGCGCGGCGACCGCCAGTGGGTCATGCTCGGCTATTCCGACAGCGGCAAGGACGGCGGCACCGTCGCGTCCAAATGGAGTCTCCAGCGTGCCCAGGTCGAGCTGCTGGAGGTCGCAGCGAAGGCGGGCATCCGTGTCGCGTTCTTTCATGGTCGCGGTGGTTCGGCTAGTCGTGGCGGTTCGCGCATCACGCCCGCCTTGATGGCATCGCCGCGCGGTTCGGTCGGCGGCGTGCTCCGCGTCACCGAGCAGGGTGAGGTGATCCATCGCAAGTACGGTATCCGTGCGCTCGCGGTGCGCAACATGGAACAGACGCTGGGCGCGGTGATGCGTGCGTCGCTGCGTCCGCGCGAGGCGGAAGTGCGCGAAGCGGGCTGGAAGGAAACCATGGCCCGCCTGTCCGACGAGAGCCGCAAGGCTTACCGTGCATTCGTCGATACCGAAGGCTTCGTGGAGTACTTCCGTGGCGCCACGCCCATCGACGTCATCGAACGCATGACGCTCGGTTCCCGCCCGGCGCGTCGCCGCAGCATGAAGGGCGTCGAGGACCTGCGCGCGATTCCCTGGGTGTTTTCCTGGACCCAGTGCCGCGCGGTGCTCACCGGCTGGTATGGCCTTGGCGGCGCGCTCGACGCCGTGGCGAAGGAGTGTGGCGACGAGGCGCTGGTTCGGATGGCGCGCGAGTGGCCGTTCTTCTCCACCATGCTGGACGACGTGGAAATGGTGCTGGCGAAGGCGGACATCGATATCGCGGAGGCCTTCTCGCGCCTGGCGGGACCGCTGCACGACCGCTTCTTCCCCATGATCCGCGGGGAGTTCGAGCGGACCGTGTCCTGGGTGCTGAAGCTGAAGGGCGCCAGGGACCTGCTGGCAGGGGAGCCGCGGCTGGCCAACTCGATTCGCCTCCGCAACCCCTATGTCGACCCGATGAGCCTGCTTCAGGTCGATCTGCTCCGTCGCTGGCGCGCGACGGGCGGCAAGGACGACGCCCTCCTCAATGCCCTGGTCGCCTGCGTGAATGGCGTCTCACAGGGCTTGCAGAATACGGGCTGAGGCTAAAGCCAGCTCCCCGCCTGCCGAAACAGCGGTCATGGGCACCCGTTCTGGGTGCCCGATCACCTCGGTAAGGCATTCATGAACGAACACAGCGATCGCGCCATCTGGCGCGGCATGAGCGTCGGCGCGCGGTTGACCCTGCTCGTGGTGGGCATCGTCGCCCTGGGCATCGCCGCGCTGACGATCGTGATCACGACCATGGCGTCGAGGGAACTGGAGGCGAGGGCCCGCGAAGACCTCACCCGCGGCAACCGCGCGATCATCGCCACGGTGAATACGTTCAGCGGTGCGTTGCTTGCCGAGTCCGACCGGTTCCTCGGGGTCTACAAGAGCTATTTCCCGGGCAAGTTCACAGTCGACGACAAACATCGCGTCACCATGGCGGGGCACACCGTGCCCGCGCTGCTGCATGACGGCAAGGTGCTCAACAACGATTTCTCCCTCACCGATGAGTTCTCGGCACGCGCGCATGTCGTCGCCACGGTGTTCGTTCGCGACGGGCCGGACTTCGTTCGTGTCACCACGTCGCTGAAGAAGGAAGACGGATCGCGCGCGGTGGGTACGTCGATCGATCATGCGCATCCCGCGTTCCCGCTGCTGCTCGCCGGCAAATCGTATGGTGGGCCTGCGGTGCTGTTCGACCGCCCGTACATCACCCGTTATGAGCCGATCAAGGACGAGGCGGGCAACGTGCTTGGCGTGTTCTTCGTCGGCATCGAGATCAGCAGCGAAATGAAGGCGCTGCAGGAGGAGATCGCCGCGATCCACATCGGCCGGAGTGGCTACTACTCCGTCGTCGATGCGAGCGCCGGCAAACGCTACGGCACGCTTATCGTCGACCCGTCGATGAAGAACGAGGCGGCCAGGGCCGCCGGCGCCGCATTGAAGGTGATGGACGTCGATGGACAGCCGGTGTTCGGTCGCATGTTGTCCGGGCGCCAGGGTGAACTGCGTTATCGCGTCGACGTGGACGGTCGCCGCGTGGACCGCCTCGCGGTCTATGCCACCGATCCGGCATGGAGCTGGCTGGTCGCCGGCACGGCCGACATGGACGAACTGTATGGTCCGGTGCGGCATATGCGAATGATCGCCGGCGCGACGAGTGTGGCACTGGTCGTCGCCTTGTGCGTGCTGCTCTTCATCGCGATTCGCAAGCGCATCACCCAACCGCTGTCGCATGCGGTCGAGGCCGCGAAGCGTCTTGCCGAAGGCGATCTGACGGCGCGCCTGGCGTCCGCGCGTGGCGACGAGATCGGTCAGTTGATGCGTTCGATCGATGGTATCGGCGATGGCCTTGGCGACATCGCGCGCTCCGTCCGCAAGGCCACGGCGAGCATGGCGGGGAGTACGTCGGAGATCGCGGCGGGAAATGCGGATCTATCGTCGCGTACGGAGGCGCAGGCGCACGAACTGCAGCTCACGGCGTCGAACCTGGACGAACTGACGCGCACGGTGCGCGATAACGCGGGACACGCCGCGCGAGCCAGCACCCTCGCCGCCGACGCCAGCGTCGCCGTGCAGCAGGAAGCCGGTGCGATGCAGGAGGCGGTAGACGCGATGAATGGCATCCAGGCTTCCGCGCAACGCATCGCCGATGTGATCGGCATCATCAACGGCATTGCCTTCCAGACAAATATCCTCGCGCTCAACGCGGCGGTGGAGGCCGCGCGCGCGGGTGAGCAGGGCAGGGGTTTCGCGGTGGTCGCGGAGGAAGTCCGCAACCTCGCCCAGCGCAGCGCCTCGGCGGCGAAGGAAATCGAATCGCTGATCACGGAATCGGTCGCCCAGGTGGATGCCGGGCATGGGCTGGTCACCGATGCGGGTCGCAACATGGCGACGGTGCTTGGCCGCATCCGCGACGTGGCCGACCTGATGGGCAACATCAGCCGCGCATCCAGCGA
>DATNJP010000115.1:0-2054 GCA_035603855.1 Luteibacter sp.
CTCTCCCATCAACCCACCTCAGTGCTCGGAAGAGCCGGCGGGTACCACCCTCGGGGCCGGTAGCCGCAGGCGAGGGCAGCGAGTGGAAAAAGCCCGCAGGGGGCCGGCCAGGGAGGGCCGGCCGTTTCCGCTGAGACAGGAGGTCGAATCGGAAACCTCCACTCGCAGCCCGACCCGGCCCGAAGGGCAATAGAAATACGGCCGCTCTTCGCGGCCCTTCCTTAGCGGGTCGCCGCAAGCGTGGCCCCGAGGGTGGTACCCGCCGGCTCTTGCGACGTCGCCGCACGACGAGCAAACCGCGAGGCCGAAGGCGAGCCCTCCGAAAGACGCACGAACAAAAAAAAGCCCACCAACAGGCGGGCTTCCCATTGTAGGGGCGAGCGGCTAAATCAGCCGCCTTCCTTCAGCGCGATGGCACTGATCCCCGCCGACTGCAGTCGCTGCTTGGTGCTCTCGAGGTCCGTCGCGGACTTGAAGGGGCCGAGGCGTACGCGGTTGTAGGTCTGCGCGCCCACCTTCACCGACTGCACGTTCGCTACGAAACCCTGCAAAGCGAGCTTGGCCTTCAGTGCTTCGGCATCGGCCGCGCTCGGGAACGCGCCCACCTGCAGGAGGTAGCCCGAACCACCGGCTGGCGCCGAGGGTGCCTGCTGGGCGGGAGCGGCCGTGACCGTCTGCGTCGTGGCCTTCGGCAGGTTCGCCGTGGCCGCGCTCACCTGGGCCTGCTGCGCCTGTTGCGCGGCCGCCGCTTGCTGTGCCGCCGCCTGCTGCTGTGCGGCCTGCTGTTGCTGCTGTTGCTGTTGCTTCTGCTGTGCCGCTTCGGCGCTGGCCTGCGCGCGGATCTCCGCATCAGGGATGCGGACTTCCTTCTCCGACAGCACCGAATAGAAGTCATACGACGGCTTCTTCGGTTTGTCGGGTTCGGCCTGCGATTGGTCGACCACGCCCGGGTCGCTGCCCTTCTGCGCGGTGGCCTGGGGGTTCGGTGCGGGTCCATCCTGGCGATGCATCATCGGCATCCAGGTGCCGCGCATCGCGAAGGCCATGAGCAGGGCGCCGGCCAGGATGCCAATGAGTGCCCAGCTCCAGCCCGGCATGCCGCTCGAGCCATTGCGGACGGCCTGGCGGCCTTTGCCCTTCTTGCGTGTTGCCATTACATGCTCTCCGGGGCGGAAATGCCCAGCAGATCGAGACCGTTCTTCAACACCTGCTGCGTCGCGGCCACCAGGGCAAGGCGGGCGTCACGCAGGTTGGCGTCGTCGACGATCCATTTGTGCTCGTGATAGTAACTGTGAAGTGCGCCCGCGAGTTCGCGCAGATATTGCGCGATCAGGTGCGGTTCCAGATTGGCGGCCGCGGACTCCACCATTTCGGGGTAGCGCGACAACTCCACCATCAGCGCTGTCTCGTGCTCGGTGTCGAGCAGGTCGAGCTTCGCCAGGCCGTTGCCACGATCGGTCGACAGGCCGCGATCGCCCAGTTCGCGGAACACGCGGCAGGCGCGCGCGTGGGCGTACTGAATGTAGTAGACCGGGTTGTCGTTGCTCTGCGAGCGGGCGAGGTCGATGTCGAAGACGAGCTGCGAATCGGCCTTGCGCGCGATGAGGAAGTAACGCGTGGCGTCGCGGCCTGCCTCGTCGATGAGGTCGCGCAAGGTGACGTAAGAGCCAGCGCGCTTGGAGATCTTCACTTCCTCGCCGCCGCGCATCACCGTCACCATCTGGTGCAGCACGTACTCGGGCCAGTTTTTCGGAACGCCGGTGTCGAGCGCCTGCAGGCCGGCCTTCACGCGGGCCAGCGAGCCGTGGTGATCGGAGCCGAGCTCGGTGATGGCGCGCTCGTAGCCGCGCTGCCACTTGGTCCGGTGGTAGGCGACGTCGGGCAGAAAATAGGTGTAGCTGCCGTCGGACTTGCGCATGACGCGGTCCTTGTCGTCACCGAAATCCGTGGAGCGCAGCCAGAGCGCGCCGCCTTCCTCATAGGTGTGGCCGTGGGCGACGAGCTCGCGCACGGTCTCCTCGACCTTGCCCTCGGTATACAGCGAGGATTCCAGG
>DATNJP010000116.1:0-2793 GCA_035603855.1 Luteibacter sp.
AGCGCTTCGAACGTCGCGGACGGATTGACGCCGTCGCGCTCGCAACACCACGCGAACCAGCGCGATCCGGCCGCGACATGCGCGACTTCCTCGCGAAGAATGTCTTCGAGAATCGTCACGGTCGCTTGATCGCCGACCGAACGAAGCCGCGCGATCATGCCAGGCGTCACGTCGAGCCCGCGCGCTTCGAGCACGCGCGGCACGAGCGCCATGCGCGCGGTGTCGCTATGTGCGGTCTTCTCCGCCATCTCCCACAAGCCGTTGTGCGCATCGAAATCGCCGTAGGCATGGCCGAGTTCCGCGAGACGTGCGGATAGCATCGTGAAGTGACGCGCTTCGTCGTTAGCACACGATGCCCAGTCACGGTAATACGCATCCGGCTTGCCGCGAAAACGATAGACGGCGTCCCAGGCGAGGTCGATGGCGTTGAATTCGATGTGCGCGATGGCATGCACCAGCGCCACGCGGCCTTCGACCGTGCCGAGGCCACGCTGTGCCAGTTCGCGCGCAGGTACGAGCCGCGGACGTTCCGGCCGACCCGGCGGCCCGATGGGAAACGGTGGCGGTGATGCGGCATCGGGCACGAGTTCGCCGGCGCAGAGCGCCGACCATGTGTCAAAGCTCAGCCGCACCTTTTCGGCCGGGTCGGTCGCCTCGAGGCAACGGCGGGCGGCGGCGTGAAGGTCGTTCATCGCATGGCGGCGGCGCGGATCGTGGACCCGCGCTGCCTTCCACTCAGGCGCTGCGGCGCTCGTTCTTCGCGGCATCCGAACGCAGCGCTTCCTGCTGCTCCAGGAAGCCGGCCTCGACGCCGGTGACGTATTCACCCGAGAAGCACGAGGTATCGAAGTTCTTGAGGTCCTCGTTGCCATCGGCGACGGCCCAGATCAGGTCGTCGAGATCCTGGTAGATGAGCCAGTCGGCGCCGAGCGCCTTCTCCACTTCTTCCACGGTGCGGCCCGCGGCGACCAGTTCGGAGGCAGCCGGCATGTCGATGCCGTAGATGTTCGGGTAACGCACCGGCGGTGCGGCGGACGCGAAGTAAACATTCTTCGCACCCGCGTCGCGAGCCATCTGGATGATCTGCCGCGACGTGGTGCCGCGAACGATCGAGTCGTCCACCAGCAGCACGTTCTTCTTGCGGAACTCGAGGTCGATGGCGTTGAGCTTGCGGCGCACGGATTTCACGCGCTCGCCCTGCCCCGGCATGATGAAGGTACGGCCGATATAGCGATTCTTCACCAGCCCTTCGCGCATCGGCACGCCGAGTGCCTGCGCCAGCGAGCTGGCCGCCGTGCGCGAGGTATCCGGAATGGGAATGACCGCGTCGATGCCGTGATCCGGGCCGCGCTCGCGGAGGATCTTCTCGGCCAGCTTCTCACCCATGCGCAGGCGCGCCTTGTAGACCGAGACGTCTTCGATCATGGAGTCGGGGCGTGCGAGGTACACGTACTCGAAGATGCACGGCGCATGCACAGCGCCCTCGGCGCAACGCTGCGCATGCAGCTCGCCGCCGTCGGTGATGATCACCGCTTCGCCCGGCTCGATGTCGCGCAGGCGCTTGAAACCCAGCACGTCGAGGGCGACGGATTCGGAAGCGACCGCGTACTCGCGACCTTCCGCCGTGACGCGCTCACCGAGCACCAGCGGACGGATGCCGTTCGGATCGCGGAAGGCGATAAGGCCATAGCCGAGCACGAGGGCGATACAGGCATAACCGCCGCGTGCACGCGCGTGCACGCCCGCCACTGCCTTGAAGACGTGCTCCGGAGTGAGATCGCCGCGGTCGTCCACCTGCAGCTCGTGGGCGAGCACGTTGAGCAGCACTTCAGAGTCGGAATCGGTGTCGATGTGGCGGCGGTCGCCCTCGAACATCTCCTTGCGCAGGGCCTCGGTGTTCACGAGGTTGCCGTTGTGCGCGAAGGCGATGCCGTAGGGGGAGTTCACGTAGAAGGGCTGGGCCTCCTCGGTGCCTTCCGAGCCGGCGGTCGGATAGCGGCAATGACCGATGCCGATGCGACCACGCAGCTTGCTCACGCCCGCCGAGTTGAAGACGTCGCGAACCAGCCCGTTGCCCTTGTGCAGGCGCAGGCGCGCGCCATCCACCGTGGCGATGCCGGCGGCATCCTGCCCACGATGTTGCAGGACGGTCAGGCCGTCATACAGGGCCGATGCCACTTCCGTGGTACCGACGATGCCGATGATTCCGCACATGGGTCTTGCCTTCTACGAAGAGGCCGCCGTGGACGCGGCGGCAGGGTGAGCATTCGGATTTTGCGAGGGCTGCGCGGGGATCGTGAGGTCGCGCAGTTTCATCAGGTCTTCCCGGCTGGGCAATTGCACATCGGGCATCTTCATGTTTTGCAGCGCCGCCGGCGGATGCATGTATTCGCGCACGTTCGACGGCACCTGCTGGCCCAGCCATGCCGCGGGAGCGGCGAATTGCGACAGCATGGTCGACTGGCGCCACATCGGTTCGTTCGGCAATGGCGTGAACCCCAGCAGGAACACCACACCGCTTACGATGAGCACGCCACGCGCCAGGCCGAACAGCATCCCGAGCAGGCGGTCCACGCCGCCCAGCCCCGTTCCCGAGACCAGGCGTGAAATAAGGAAGCGAAACACGGCGCCCACCAGCAGCACCGTGATGAAGCACAGGCCATAGCCGATCGCGATCCGCGCCGTCGGCAGCGACACGCTGCCTTCGAAATACCGCGCGACCACCGGACCGAACAGCCAGGCCAGCCAGAACGCGGCCACCCAGATCACCAGCGAAAGTATCTCGGAGATGAG
>DATNJP010000117.1:0-15529 GCA_035603855.1 Luteibacter sp.
CGACGAGGCCCGGGCGACCCTCGCCCGGTACCCGCGCCAGGAGTGCGCTGCGCACCACCCGCGTGAAACCGTTGGGATCATTGCCCGTTGGCGGCAGCATCACGTAGTAACGGCGACCGCGCCAGAACACCAGCGTGGCGATGAACATCAGGGCGCCCGGAATACCGAAGGCCACGGCGGCCCCGTAATGGCGGAGAAACAGTGGCATCAACAGCGACGCCAGGAACGATCCGACGTTGATCATCCAGTAGAACGCATCGAACACGACCTTCGCGAGGCGGCGGTTGCTCTCGTCGAACTGGTCGCCCACGAACGATGCCACGCACGGCTTGATGCCTCCGGCGCCGAGCGCGATCAGGGCCAACCCGGTATAGAAACCCGCCACGCTGTGCTCGAACAGCGCCAGGCAAAGATGACCCACGCAGTAGACGAGGCTCAGCCAGAGCACCGTGCGGTACTTGCCGAACCATCGGTCGGCCAGCCACCCGCCCAGCAGCGGAAAGAAGTACACACCGATGACGAAGGTATGGAACACATCCTTCGCGGCGCCGGGCCGCTCGGCTTCGGGCAGGTACATCAGCAGCGACGTGACCAGGAACGGCGTCAGGATGTTGCGCATGCCGTAGAAGCTGAAGCGTTCGCAGCCTTCGTTGCCGACGATGTACGGAATCTGCCGGGGAAGGCGCTCGCGCGGCGCGGCATCGATGTCGAGGGCGGTCATGGGCTTACCCGTAGGCTGTATCAAACCGCACGATCCTAAACGAAACGCTGAGGCCGTCCGCGTTACGCTTGCCGGCATGACCTCTTCCGGAGCGACCATGCAACCGATCCCCACCGGCCTCGTCGGCTATGGCACAGCGGGTGCCTTCTTCCATGCCCCCTTGATCGCCGCCGCGAGCGGACTGCGCCTGGCGGCCATTGGCAGCCGCCGTTCGGATGACATCCTTCGTGACTTTCCCGAGGCGAAGGCATACGAAAATCCTCAAGATCTGATCGCCGACCCATCCATCGAACTGGTCGTCATCGCCACGCCGAACGACACCCATGCGTCGTTGGCCCGCGCGGCGCTGGAAGCGGGCAAGCACGTCGTCGTCGACAAACCCTTCACGCTCAACGCCGCGGAAGCGGAAGCGCTGATCGGCCTCGCCGATCAGCATCGCCGCAAGCTGTCGGTCTTCCAGAACCGGCGTTGGGACAACGATTTCCTCACCGTGCGTCGCCTCGTCGAGGACGGACGCCTAGGTGAGGTCGCTTATTACGAAGCGCACTTCGACCGGTTCCGGCCGGAGATCAAGCAAGGCTGGCGCGAAACCGAGGTTCCTGGCTCAGGCCTGCTCTACGACCTCGGGGCGCATCTCATCGACCAGGCACTGGTGCTGTTCGGCATGCCTCGCGCCGTCACGGCCGATGTCACGCGCCAGCGCGCCGCAGCGAAGGCGGACGACTACTTTCATCTGGTGCTCGACTACGGTCATCGCCGCGCCGTGCTGCACGCCTCGGTGCTCGTACGCGATCCGGGACCGCGCTATCTCGTGCACGGCGACGGAGGCAGCTTCGTGAAGTACGGCATCGACGGGCAGGAAGCCGCGTTGCGTGACGGGCGCCGCCCAGGAAGCGAAGGCTGGGGTGAGGACGATCCCACGTTGTTCGGCCGTTTCACCGACGCCGATGGCACGGCAACGACGATCGATACCCTGCCCGGCCGCTATACGTCGTTCTACGAGGGCGTGGCCGCGGCGATCCACGATGAGGCGCCGCTACCGGTGGAGGCACGTGAGGCGCGCGATGTCATCCACGTGATCGAGGCGGCGCAACTGAGCGCGCGCGAGCGGCGCACGGTTTCCTTCTGATCTAGACGCGAGAGGGTTCGCGATTCAGCCTTCGCCCGTGGCCACGCCGCGGGAGGAGTCGCTGACCCAGCCGCTCCATGACGGGGCGTACAGCCGCGAACCGCACAGGCCCGCGTACTCCATCGCCAACAGGTTGTGGCAGGCGGTGACGCCCGAACCACACATGTGCACGACGTCCTCGGCGTGATGCGGGCCGAGCATTGCGCCGAAAGCGCGACGTAGCTCCTCGGGCGAGCGGAAGCGCCCGTCGGCGTCGAGGTTGTCGGAGAAAGGCCGGTTTCGGGCACCCGGTACGTGACCGGCCACGGGATCCAGTGGCTCCACTTCACCGCGATAGCGCGGTGCGGCACGCGCATCGAGCAACACGAGGTGGCCACTGGCGACACCCTCGGCCAACGCCTTCGCGTCGACCGTGCCGGCGTCGTCGAAGGCGACATGCACGGCGGTCGACTCGCGCAGCGGAACGACGTTGTCGGTGGGCAATGCCGCCGCGGTCCATGCGGGCCAACCACCGTCGAGCACCGCCACGTTGTCGATGCCGGCGAGCCGCGCCAGCCACCAGAAACGCGCGGCGGCAAGCGAGCCGCCGGCGGCGTCGTAGACGACCACCTGCAGGTCCGGACGCCATCCCGCGCGCGACAGCCACGACGAGAACGAGGCGGCGGAGGGAAGCGGATGGCGGCCACGCCCGTTCGACGGCGTCGCCATGTCGGCCAGGTCGCGATCGAGATCCGCACGCACCGCGCCGGGAATGTGCGACAACGCGTAATCCTGGTCACCCTTGCCCGGATCGCGGCCACCCGGCTGGTTGAGGTCGAAGCGCGCGTCCACGAACAGGACGTCATGCGCCGGCAGGTGGGCGGCGGTAGCCGCGTCGATGAGGGTGCGCGAGATCAACATGGGTGTCCCATCCGCTTGAGCAGGTTGAGCAGGATGGCCGCCGTCACGCCCCAGATGCGGTAACCCGCGTGGAGGAACTCGACCATGTCGCGGCGATGACCGCGGAAATCCATCGTGTACCGGCGGAGGTTCGCCGGTTCCAGGAAGAACGCGAACGGCACTTCGAACACTTCGGCGACTTCGCTGGGATCGGGGGTCAACGTCGCGTTGGCCGCGACGCGCGCCACTACCGGCGTGACGGAATAACCGCTGATCGTCTCGAAGGTCTCGAGGAATCCCAAGGGCGTCACCATGGCGGCGTCCAGCCCGATTTCCTCATGGCTCTCGCGCAGCGCCGCGGCCACGGCGCCCGCATCGTCAGGCTCGACGCGCCCACCGGGAAACGCCACCTGCCCCGCGTGCTGTTGCAAGGTATCGGTGCGGACGGTGAGCAATACGCTCTGCTCGCGGTCGTCGCGGATGCCGATCAGGACGGCGGCCGGACGCCTCGGCGCATCGCCGATGAGTTCGGCCATGTCGTCATGGTTCCATCCACGCGGCCCCGGAGGTGCTTCGAGGGGAAGCAACGCGCCACGCAACCTCGCGAGCATGTCGTCCATCAGCTGCCCTGCCGGTGGGGCAAGACCTCATCCATGATCCAGAGCTTCTGCGCGTCGTCCATGGACGACCAGCGGGCGATCTCGTCGCCCGTGCGCAGGCAACCCATGCACAGCCCGCGCGCATCGAGGCGGCAGACACCCGTGCAGGGCGAGAGGGGAAGCGTGGTGGAGGTGACGATGGCCATACCGTCGGCCATTCTAGCGCGAGCGGGGCCGGCCCCGCTGCGCCGTGCTTACTGGCGGATGTCCATCAGTTCGATCTCGAACACCAACGCTTCGTTCGGGCCGATACGCGGCAGTTCGCCGCGCTCGCCATAGGCCAGCGCGGGAGGAATGACGACCTTCCAGCGATCGCCGACGCGCATGCGCGGGATCACGTCCTGCCAGCCCGGGATGACGCGATTCACCGTGAAGGTGACCGGCTTGCCGTGCGCATAGGAACTGTCGAACTCGGTGCCGTCGATCAGGGCGCCGCGGTAATTGACGACCACGGTGCTGGTGACCTGGGCCTGCGGACCATTGCCTTTGGCAAGCACCGCGTACTGGATTCCGGAAGGCAAGGTGACCACGCCGGGACGGGTGCGGTTGCGCGCGAGGAAATCGGCGCTGCGCTTGGCGTTGGCCGCCGCGACACGACGGAACTCGACCACGGAGTCGCGCTGCACCTTCGCGTCGAAGTTCACCAGCTGCTGCTGCATCACGTCGATGGGAACGCCCGGCGGACGCTTCGCGTAACCGTCTTGCAACGCTTTCACGAGCACCGCGATATCGACGTCGGGCTGTGCGCTGTTGGCGAACTGCGTACCGATCTGGTAGCCGATGGCATACGACAGCTTGGTCTTCTCGATCGCCGGTGCGCCCGAGGCCGGAGCCGTCGGCGCCGACTGCGCGCACACCGCTCCGGCGGCCAGCGACAGCGCGACGAACATGACCAGCAAACGCAAGGGTGACATCCCGTTCTCCGTGGACCCGGAACCTTCGGCGTGCGTGGAGGATAGTCCATCGGCCGCCGACTCGCCCGTTCGCCATAAGACGCCTTTCGGGGGGCAAAGGTTCCCCTGCCTGCTACCATCCGCCTCCTTGTCCCACCGCCAGGAACCGACATGGCCTTCCGTACGCTCACCACCGCCGACCGCGGCGCCGTCCGCACGATCACCGTCAATCGCCCCGACAAGCTCAACGCGCTGAACCGCGAAACGATCGGCGAACTGACCCTGGCGTTCCGCCAGGCGGCCCAGGACGACGGCGTACGGGCGATCGTGCTGGCTGGCGCGGGCGAGAAGGCGTTCGTCGCCGGTGCGGATATCTCGGAAATGACCGCGTGGTCGCCGGTCAAGGCCCAGGCCGCCTCGCGCGCCGGCCAGGAGTTGATGCTGACGATCGAACGCCTCGGCAAGCCGGTGATCGCGAAGATCCAGGGCTACGCGCTTGGCGGCGGCATGGAGCTGGCCATGGCCTGCCACCTGCGCGTGGCCAGCGAGAAGGCGCGCTTCGGCCAGCCCGAGATCGGCCTTGGCCTGATTCCCGGCTTCGGCGGCACGCAGCGCCTCACCCGCCTGACCGGCCGCGGCGCGGCACTGGAACTGTGCCTGCTGGGCCAGCAGATCGACGCGGCGCGCGCCGAACGCCTCGGCGTGGTCACGCGCGTGGTTGCCGCGGAAGAGCTGGACGCCACGGTGGACGCCATGGCCGACCAGCTTGCCGCGGCCGCGCCGCTCGCGTTGAAGGGCATCCTCGACGCCGTGATCGAAGGTGGCGAGTGCGCCATCGACCAGGGCCTGGCGTTTGAAACGCAGGGCTTCGCCATCGCCTTCTCCACCGAAGACATGCGCGAGGGCACCTCGGCATTCCTCGAACGGCGCAAGGCGACGTTCAAGGGCGTCTGAACCGCTCAACGGTGAAAGCCGCCGTTCCAACGACGGCGGCAGTGTCCGCTGTCAGTCGTGCGTGGCGCCGCGGTAATTCAACTCGCCCGCCGTCACGCGCGCATCCAGGCGGTTCTCGAAGGGCGCGAGCGCACAGGTCGCGTAGGGCGTGAACACGCAGGGCGGATTGCGCGCCTCGTTGAAGTCGATCACCAGCTTGCCGTCCGTCGGCAGTGGCGTGTCGATGAACCGGGCCGCGCCATAGGTTTCCTTGCCGCTGGTGCGGTCGGCGAAGATGAAGAACAGCGAGTTCGGCTCTTCCTGAATCGGATAGAGCTCGAAGGTCTGGCCTTCCCGCTCGAAGACCGCCTTGCCCGGCACCTTCTCCTTGTCGATCGTGCCGATCACCGTGCCGATCTCCAGGTCCATCGGCGGATCGAACGGCACCCAGTCCGCGACGACGCGCCACGACGGATCGGTCGGGAAGTAATCCAGGCCGAGGAAGTTCACGCGCGTATCCGCGTGCTCGTCCTTCACGCGCAGCGCCTTCCGGCCATCGCGCGAGATCATGAAGAAATGGGCGGAGCCGAAACGGACTTCGGTCGGCTTCTTGCCCGGCGACGCATCGTCGACGAGGGTGGCGCTCGCCACGTCGCGACCGTCGACGAGGGTGCCCTGGCCCGCGACAAGGTCGATGCGCGCGGCACCGTTCTCATCGAGCGTGATGGTGCCCAGGTGCGCGGGACCGGCCTTCAGCACGATGTCGTTGTCCGCGGCGCTGCCCACGCGGTTCGCGCCGGGCTGCAGCCAGTCGAGGCCAATCAGGCTCAACCATCCGCCCGGGGCCTGCAACAAGGCCAGTCGTGCGGCGCGTGCCGCTTCGACGGACCGGGCAAGTGCGTCCGCGGTGATGACCGGCGAGGGGCGATTCATGGCAAAACTCCGTTTGGACGTCCATACGTCCGTTCATTGGATAGGATGCGCGCTCAGCGGCCGCGCAGGAAGAGGCGATCGAGTTCACCCAGCGACAGTTGCACCCAGGTCGGACGGCCGTGGTTGCACTGCCCCGAGCGTTCGGTGGCTTCCATTTCTCGCAGCAGCGCGTTCATCTCGGGAATGCCCAGGCGGCGTCCCGCGCGTACCGATCCGTGGCACGCCATGGTCGAGAGGAGTTCGTTTTCCAGCTCTTCGAGGCGCCGCGAGCTGCCATGCTGGGCCAGTTCGCCAAGCACGTCGCGGGTCAGCTGGGCCACGTCGGCGCCTTCGAGCAACGAGGGAATCCGCCTCACCACCACGCCGGTCGGACCGCTGCGCGAGAGTTCGAGGCCCCACGCGCCCAGTGCATCCGCATGCTCCTCGGCGGCGGCCGCTTCCTTGCTGCTGACAGCGATCGACAACGGCACGAGCATCATCTGCGAACGCAGGCTGGCGGTGACGCGCCCGTTCTTGAGCTTTTCATACGTGATGCGCTCGTGCGCCGCGTGCATGTCCACCAGCACGAGTCCATGCTCGTTCTCGGCGAGCACGTAGATGTTCTTCAACTGCGCGATGGCATAACCCAGCGGCGGCACGTCGCTGCCCGGCTCCACTTCATTCCCGGCGGGCGGCGTCCATGAGGTTGCCGGCCGTGGCGCCGATGTCGACGCCGATCCGAACAAGGTGGCGTAATCGGCAAGCGGTTCGTCACGCACGCCGAGGCTGAGACGCGACTGGCTGGACGATTGCGGCCAGGCGGGCATCGTCGATGGCGCGAACGCGCGGCTCTCGTAGCCGGCACCAGCGCCCGCCGCCGCGAAGGCGGGGGCAGCCGACTCGCCGGCCGGTGCGGCGGCACCGGCACGCGTCTGCGCCAGCGCTTCGTGCAGGGTGCGGAAGAGGAAGTCGTGGATCAGGCGCTGCTCACGGAATCGCACCTCGTTCTTGGCCGGATGCACGTTCACATCGACACCTGCCGGATCGAGTTCGAGGAACAATACGAAAACCGGATGCCGGCCATGGAACAGGACGTCGGCATAGGCCTGGCGCACCGCATGCGCCACGACGCGGTCGCGTACGAGTCGGCCATTCACGTAGAAATACTGTTGGTCGGCCTGGGAACGCGAGGCGGTCGGCAGGCCGACCCAGCCAGACAGGCGCATGCCTGCCGCTTCATGCTCCACGCGCAGGGCCTGCCCGGGAAACTCCGGACCCAGCACCTCGGCCACGCGAGCCAGCGCCGCGTTCTCGTCGCGTGCGGGCTTCAGCAGGCGCACTGGCTTGCCGTTGTGGCTGAGCCGAATGTCGACGCCTTCGCGCGCGAGCGCCAGCGACTTCAACAGGTCGTCGATATGCGCGAATTCCGTGCGTTCGGCACGGAGGAACTTGCGCCGCGCGGGCACGTTGTAGAAAAGGTCGCGCACTTCGATCGTCGTACCAGGCGGATGCTGCGCCGGACGCGCCTCCTGCAGGCGACCGCCGTCCACCTCGATGCGCCACGCGGAATCCTCCCCGGCCTGGCGAGAGGTCAGCGAGAATCGCGCCACCGACGACACCGAGGCCAGCGCCTCGCCACGGAATCCCATGCTGGCGACGCGCTCCAGATCGTCGAAACTGCCGATCTTGCTGGTGGCATGCGACGCCACCGCCAGCGCCAGCTCGTCGCGAGGAATGCCGCCGCCGTCGTCGCGTACGCGAATGAGCCGGACGCCACCCTGCTCGATGTCCACTTCGATGCGACGTGCGCCGGCGTCGATGCTGTTCTCGACAAGCTCCTTCACCACCGAGGCGGGACGCTCGATGACTTCACCCGCCGCGATCTGGTTGATCAGTTCAGGCGGTAGGGGACGAATAGGCATGGGAGGCGACCTGACAGACTTTCAGGTCGAAAGGATAGCCCAAGGGGGCTGCCGCCCGCTTCAACCCGACGGAATGACCATGACCGAGCCGATGCGTACGTTGTTGTCGGTCATCTTGTTGGCCAACTTCAGGGCGCCCACCGACACGCCGTACTGCTGGGCGATGCCGGTCAGCGTCTCACCGCGATTGACCCGGTGCACGTCACGCACGTTGTCGTCGGCACGTCCGCTGGACTTCTTCGCGGGCGGCGGTGTGTCGAGTGCGGCCAGTTGCCTGTCGTCCGCACGGGACGCGGGCTTCTTCACCGGCGCTCGGGTGGAAGCCTTTGCGCTGGCGGCGGCGACCGCGGACGAGTCGTCGTCGGCGCCGTCGTTGGCGGCGGAAGCCGCGGGAGCAGACACCGGCGCCGAAGCGACCGACGTTCCGTTCCGCCGCGCCGCCTGGGCGGCGAACCAGGTACCCGGTGGCGGCATCGACTCGAAATAGTTGCGCACGCCACCGAGCACGGCCGTGGCCAGCTCACGGCGATGGCCGTCGTCACGCAGGCGGCGTTCTTCCGATGGATTCGTGATGAAGGCGGTCTCGACCAGGATCGACGGCACGTCGGGCGAACGCAGCACCACGAAGTTGGCCCGCTCCACGTAGCCGCGATGGGTCGGTCCGAGGCGCCCCAGGGCCTTCAGGACGTTGCCCGCGATCGACTCGCTGGCCTGCATCGCATAGCCCTGCTGAAGGTCGAGCAGGACGGCGGCGAGGGTATCGTCCTTGTCGTCCAGCGACACGCCACCGACGAGGTCGGCGCGGTTTTCGCGATCGGCCAACCAGCGTGCCGCTTCGGACGTCTTGCCGCGGGGTGACAGCACCCACACCGACGAGCCCTTGGCGTCGCTGTTCTTGAAGGCGTCCGCGTGGATCGAGACGAACATGTCCGCGTTGTGCTCGCGAGCGATCTGGTAGCGGCGCTTCAGCGGAATGAAGTAGTCGCCATTGCGGGTAAGCACGGCCTGCATGCCCGGCTGGCGGTTGATCTGGTCGGCGAGTTCACGTGCCACCTGGAGGGTGACGTCTTTTTCGCGCAGCCCGGTCGCACCGCGCGCGCCCGGATCCTCGCCGCCGTGGCCGGCGTCGATCGCCACCACGACCTTGCGCTCGGCGGCCAACAGCGGCGGCTTCCCGGGCGGAACCGTCTTGGGCTTGCCACGCGAGCCACGCGACACCGTCGCGATCGGCGCTTCGGCGGGCGCTTCCGCCGGCGCATCCGCCACCGACGGCGTGTCGTCGTCATTAACGGGGTTGTCGCCCGGGTCGCTTTCGCCACCCGGATAGAGATCCAGCACCAGGCGATAGCCATAGTCGCCAGCCGGCTTCAACAGGAAGCTTTTCGGCTTGGCCTTGGGATCCACGCTGGCGACCATCCGTGCGGTGCCGCCCTGCTTGCCGGTGGTCATGGACTTGAAGAGGCCCTGCCCGCCCGGTGCGGCGAAATCGCCCGATACCGAGCTACCGGCGATATCCAGTACGACGCTGCCAGGGGTGTCCCCCTGGGACATCTTGTACGACGCCGGGCCCGAGAGATCGAAGACCACGCGGGTGTATTCCGGGCCGGCCCAGACGCGTGCCGCCTTCACGTCGGCCGCCGAAGCGGGCGCGACAGCCAGTGTCGCGACGGCGGTCACGCACGCAAGGAAGCCAAGTTTGATAGTGATTCCCCTCATACGGCCGGATTGAACTGCAAGCGCCCGCTGAATGCAAGAAGTTTTCCCTTGTTAATCCACAACCTGCGAAACCTTCGTCAACCGGCGTACAGGAATGACCCGCAAACGGACAGAATCGGGCGACGGACGCGTCAGCCTTCGAGGCTGTCGATCAGGCGCCGCCCCAACTCGCTGCGCGGCTCGATACGCACCACTCGCCCGATCCCTTCGTGGCGAAAGCTGAGTTCCAGGTCCACGGGCGGGAGGGCGCCCGCACCGCGCTCGGGCCATTCCACGAGCACGATGGCGCCCGGTTCGGCAAGGCTGTCGAGGCCCAGCCACTCCAGTTCGCCCGGATCGGCGATGCGATAGAGGTCGAGATGGAAGGCCCGGCGCTCGCCGATGTCGTATCCCTCGACGAGGCTGTAAGTCGGGCTTTTCACCCGTTCGCCCACGCCCAGGGCACGCAGGAAGGCACGCGCGAAGGTCGTCTTGCCCGCGCCAAGGTCGCCGTACAGGTAGGCCACGAGGCCGTCGGGCAGCACGGCGGCCAGCCGACGCCCCAACGCCATGGTCGCGTCCTCGTCAGGAAGCTGCCACTCGGCCGCGCTCATGCGTCGAGCCCGTTGACGAGACGGCGCAGCGGCTCGAGCAGATCGCCGGCGAGCAATCCACGCTCGCCCGCCCTCGCGGCCACGTCGGCGGCGCGCGCGTGCAGGCCGACGCCCAGGCAGGCTGCCTCGTACGGATCGCACCCCTGGGCAAGGAGGCCGGCGACGATGCCGGTCAGGGTATCGCCCATGCCTCCGCTCGCCATGCCGGGATTGCCCCAGGGACAGACCGCGACTTCGCCCTTCGGCGAGACGATCAGGCTGCCGTTACCCTTGAGGACCACGACGGCGCGATAGCGCTTCGCCAGTTCGCGCCCGGCGGCGAAACGATCCGCCTGGATATCCTTCGTGGATACGCCAAGCAGGCGCGCCGCCTCACCGGGATGAGGGGTCAGCACCACTTTGGATGGCAGCTGGCGCGGCTCGGCCTGCAGCAGGTTCAGGCCGTCCGCGTCGAGCACGGTCGGCACATCCGCATCGAGGGCGGTCGTCCATAACGCGTGGCCCCACGCCGCCTGACCCAGACCGGGACCCAGAGCGAGCACGGAGGCCTTTTCGAGCATCGGCTCCAGGGCTTGCGGACCATTCACCCCGTGCGCCATCAGTTCCGGACGAGCCGCGTTCATCGCCAGCACGTTCTCCTCGCGCGTCGCCACACTGACGAGGCCGGCCCCGGTACGCAGGGCGGCCTCGGCGGCCATGCGAACGGCGCCGCCCGTTCCGTGGTCGCCTCCGATCGCCAGCACATGACCGTTGCTGCCCTTGTGCGAATCCCGCGGACGCGGTGGCAGCCAGGCCGCCTCCAGCAGCCTGGCGTCCGGCGATTCGAGGATGTCCGGCGGCAGGTCGAGGCCAAACAGTTCCACCTCGCCCGCCGTCTCCGCCTGGTGGGTATGCAAGCCCCGCTTGTGCACGATAAAGGTGGCCGTGGCGACGGCGCGCACCGCCACCCCCGGGCACGCACCGGTATCGGCCGAGAGACCCGACGGCACGTCCAGTGCGAGAACCGGGGTACCCGTCACGTTGATCGCCTCGATGGCGGCGGCCGCCTCGCCTTCAGGGGCCCGGTTCAGGCCGGTGCCATAGATGGCATCCACGATGACATCGGCAGGCGGCAGCGCGCCCCAATCCGCCAGGGCATGCACCCTGCCCTTTTGCGCTTCGAACGCCTCGCGGGCATGGTTGGCATCGGCGCCCTTCGGCGGAGCCAGCGCGACGAGATCCACGGCGAAGCCCGCCGCAAGCGCGTCACGGGCCACGAGGTAGCCGTCGGCGCCGTTATTACCCGCACCGCAGACGACCCGCAGGCGGCGAGCGGCAGGCCAGCGTCTGCGCAGCATGGCGAAGGCGGCCGCCGCGGCGCGCGTCATCAATTCGAACCCGGGAATACCGAGTTCGCCGATCGCGCGCTGATCGATCGCGCGGGACTGCCCGGATGTGAAGAGGGCGATACCGAGATGGGGTGCGGTCATCGGCCGATTATAGGAGCCCCCGGTAGAATGCATGCATGTCCGCTCCCTCTTCCATCGACTACGCCGCCCTCGCTGCCGACATCAAGCGTTGGGCGCGCGAGCTTGGCTTCGCCGACGTGGGCATCGCGGGCACCGACCTCGGCGACGACGAGAGTTATCTGGAACGCTGGCTCGCCGAAGGTCACCACGGCGAGATGGACTACATGGCCCGGCACGGCACGCGCCGCAGCCGCCCGGCCGAACTCGAGCCCGGCACCCTGCGCGTCGTCTCCGTTCGCATGGATTACGTGCCTCCCGGTACGCCCAACGCCTGGGACGTGATCCGCGATGGCGACAAGGCTTACATCGCCCGCTACGCACTCGGCCGCGACTACCACAAGGTGATGCGCAACCGCCTGCAGAAACTGGCGGCGAAGATCGAGGAGCGCGTCGGCCATTTCAGCTACCGCGCCTACGTCGATTCCGCTCCCGTGCTGGAAAAAGCCATCGCGCGCAACGCCGGCCTTGGCTGGATCGGCAAGCACACCGTGCTGATCAACAAGCGTGCCGGTTCGTACTTCTTTCTGGGCGAGCTCTACACCGACCTGCCGCTACCTGTCGATGAACCCGCCAGCGCGCATTGCGGCAGCTGCCGCCGATGCATCGACATCTGTCCCACACAGGCGATCGTCGCGCCGTATCGCCTCGACGCGCGCAAATGCATCTCGTACCTGACGATCGAACTGAAAGGCAGCATCCCCGTCGAGCTACGCGAACCCATGGGCAACCGCGTCTTCGGCTGCGACGACTGCCAGTTGATCTGCCCCTGGAATAAGTTCGCCCAGGAGGCGACCGAACCCGACTTCGCTCCCCGCCACAGCCTGGACGGCCCCAAGCTCGTCGAGCTCTTCGCCTGGAGCGAGCAGGAATTCCTCTCGCGCACGGAAGGCATGGCCATCCGGCGCACGGGTTACGAAGGCTGGCTACGCAACCTTGCTGTAGGTCTTGGCAATGCGCCGACAAGCGAAGAGATCACCGCGGCGCTCGATGCACGCGCCAACGACCCATCGCCTGTCGTGCGCGAGCACGTGGCATGGGCGCGCGCACGCCACGCCCGCTAGAAGGGCCTCGAAGAAAAAACCCCGGCGATGCCGGGGTTTTCGTGTCGCTGTCAGACCATTCCGCCAGACTTTCGTACGATCAGCATCGCCATTTCGAGCGACTGTTCGTAGTTGAGTCGTGGGTCGACCATCGAGCGGTAAGCGCGGTCGAGGTCGCCCTCAACGAGGTCGCGAGCGCCACCCAGGCATTCCGTGACGTCTTCACCCGTGAGTTCGAGGTGCACGCCGCCGAGGCGCGTACCCGCTGCCGCATGGATGTCGAAAGCCTGGTCGAGCTCGCCAGCGATGTTCGCGAAGCGGCGGGTCTTGTAGCCGTTGCTCGTGCTTTCGGTGTTGCCATGCATGGGATCGGCCACCCACAGCACGCGACGGCCCTCCCGCTTCACCGCTTCGAGCAGCGGCTGCAGCTGCGTGGCGATCTTGTCGTTACCCATGCGATGGATGAGGGTCAGGCGCCCCGGCTCCTCGGTCGGGTTGAGGACGTCGATGAGACGTAGCAGGTCATCCGGCTGGACGGTCGGACCGACCTTCACCGCAATCGGGTTGCGGATGCCACGGAAGTACTCCGTATGCGCGCCATCGAGCGCGGCCGTGCGCATGCCGATCCACGGGAAATGCGTGGACAGGTTGAACCAGCCATCCTGTCGCGGCACCTGGCGCGTGAGCGCTTCTTCGTAGTGCAACAGGAGCGCTTCGTGCGAGGTGTAGAAATCCACGCGCGAGTAGCTGGAGATCGACTGCCCGGCCAGCGTTTCCATGAAGCGCAGGGAGTCGCCGATGCTGGCGACCATGCGCTTGTACTCGGCGGCGAGCGGCGAATGCTCCACCCACGCCAGGTCCCAGTACTCCGGATGGTGCAGGTCGGCGAAACCACCGTCGATCAGCGCGCGGACGAAGTTCATCGTCATGGCCGAACGCGCGTGCGCCTTGATGAAGCGCTGCGGATCGGCACGGCGTGCCTCGGGGGTGAACTCGGGGCTGTTGACCAGATCGCCGCGGAACGCCGGCAACGTCACGCCGTCGCGGGTTTCCGTGTCGGCCGAACGCGGCTTGGCGTACTGGCCGGCAAAGCGGCCAACGCGCAGCACGGGCTTCTTCAGGCCATGCACGAGCACCAGGCTCATCTGCAGGAGCACCTTGAGCCGGTTCGAGATGATCGGGCTGTTGCAGTCCGCAAAACTCTCCGCGCAATCGCCGCCCTGGAGGAGGAAACGCTCGCCGTCCTGTGCCTCGGCGATACGCTGCTTCAGCGCCAGGATCTCCCACGAGGTGACCAGCGGCGGTAATTCGCCGAGCTGGGCCAGCGCGCGATTGAGTTCGTCGGCGTCCTCGTAGGTCGGCTGCTGGAGGGCGGTCCTCGACCGCCACGAGCCCGGCGTCCAGTCGAGGGACGGGGGAGCTACGGCTTTGAGGTTGTGCTGCATGATGGTGCTGCCTACGTGGATGCGCCTTGCGCGGCGCGGAAAGTCAACGGATGGTGCGACGGAGGGCGAGTAGCGCCCAGACAATGAGGACGACGAACCAGAACAGGGTCCAGCCGGGCATCGGCACGCCGAGGATCGGTTCGATCTTGGCGCACTCCCCCGAACCGGTGAAGGCGAGCTTCAACATCTTCATGAACGGGAAGGCGTCGAACAGGTAACCCAGGCCCGGACCGCAGGCTGGCACCTGGTCGGGCGGAAGCGTCTGCAACCAAAGGTGGCGCCCCGCCGTAACGATGCCCCAGAGGCCGCCGAGCGTGATCAGGGTCGCGTAGACGGTGCGTCCGCCGCGCTTCCTGGGCGCATGCAGGCCACCGATGAGGAAGAACAGCCCCATGAAGCACACCGCGATGCGCTGGAAGATGCACAGTGGGCACGGATCCAGGTGCATGACGTACTGCGCGTACAACGCGAAACCCATCAGGCCCACGCAGACGACGAAGGCGGCAAGGTAACGCGTGCGGAACGACCAGTTGCGAAGGTTCATGTAGGGGATGGTGCGATGCGGGACGCCCACGTTAACTGGTTGTGTAGGTGCTTGCCAGTAGGCGTGCGCAGTTTCATTTGTAACCGTGACAGGGACTTGCGTCGTCGGCGGACCGGCTACCGGCCCGCTGTCGCGGGGCCGCCGCTGAAGCGGCTCCCACATGGGTGATGTGGGGCGCTGAGAACAAAAAAACCCCGGCGGGTTTCCCGGCCGGGGTTTGTTCGATCAAGCCTCGAAGGGCTTAGTCGGCGTCGACTGCTTCACCCGCGGTCGGGCGATCCACCAGCTCGACATACGCCATCGGCGCGTTGTCGCCCGGACGGAAGCCGCACTTGAGGATGCGCAGGTAGCCGCCGGGACGCTCGCGGTAGCGAGGACCCAGCTCGACGAAGAGCTTGCCGACAGCCTGCTTGTCGCGCAGGCGCGAGAAAGCGAGGCGGCGGTTGGCGACGCCGTCGGTCTTGGCGAGCGTGATGAGCGGCTCGGCGACGCGGCGGAGTTCCTTCGCCTTGGGAAGGGTGGTGCGGATAAGCTCGTGCTTGATCAGCGACGAAGCCATGTTCTTGAACATCGCTTCGCGGTGGCTGCTCGTGCGGTTGAGCTTGCGACCGGATTTCTGGTGGCGCATGGCGTTT
>DATNJP010000118.1:0-2350 GCA_035603855.1 Luteibacter sp.
GAACGGCATCGATGTCGCACTGCCGCCGAGCCAACCGGAGCCAGAGACCGCATCGGAGCCCTTCTCACTCGTGCCGCCACTCGACATCGTGCTCGACAAGGTGAAGATCGGCCACGTGAAGGTAACGCAGGCCGGTCAGCCGCTGTTCGAGTCGAATTCGCTGGATCTTGTCGGTTCATGGACGTCGAAGGGCATCGCGCTGAAAACCCTCGCGCTGCGCGCACCGGACGGCCAGGCCGATCTCGGCGGCACGCTCGCCGTGGGCAAGGGCTACAAGGGCGACGGCAAGGCCAGCTTCCGCTGGAAGCTGGGTGACATCGACTATGCGGGCGACCTTGAAGCGCACAGCGACGGTGCGAAGGCACACACCATCGTCAAGCTCACCCTGCCCTTTGTGGCGCAAGTCGACGCCAACCTCATTCAGAGCGGCGACTTCGCATGGACGGCGACGATCGACGCACCACGCTTCGACCCCAAGCCGCTGATCGGCGACAGTAGCCTGCAATCCCTCGGCGTCGCTCTGCAAGGTTCGGGCGACCGCTACCATGCCGACCTCACGGGTGCTCTCGACCTCAACGATTATGTCGTACACCTCACACCGGTGAAGGCCGCGTTCGACCACGAGTACAAGCGACTCACCCTCGACGAGCTCACCATCGGCTCGCCGCAAGTCAAAGGTTCGCTGACCGCACGCGGCACGGTGGAGACCGCTGCGCAGCCCGTCTCGGCGGACCTCGCACTCAGCTGGAAGGACGTACTCGTTCCCGCGAACGTCGCCGGGCAGGATCTCGCCAGCGTCGGCCAGCTCACCTTCAAAGGCAGCGCGGAGGCTTACCACGCGGCAGGCGACGTCGATATCGGACCGCCCGGACACGTTGGCAAGTTCACCCTGGATGTGGACGGCAAGCCGGAGCTCATCACCCTGCACACCGTGCAGCTGAAGCAGCCGAACGGCAGCCTCGCCGCCAGCGGCACACTGACCCTGCAGCCCCAGCTCGCCTGGAAGGTCGATCTCAAGGGTGAACGCTTCGATCCCAGCCAGCTTCTCGCCGAATGGCCCGGCGCCCTCAACCTCGATCTCGCCACCGAGGGGCAGATGGCGAAGGACGGACCGCTCGGCACGCTGGAGCTGCGCAAGCTGGACGGCACGCTGCGCCAGCGTCAGCTGCGTGGCTACGGCAAGCTGACGCTGAAACCGAACGAAGTGGTCAATGGAACGCTGGATCTCGCTTCTGGCGGCAGCACGGTCCATCTCGATGCCAAGGGCGATAACGCCAACGACGCGAACCTCAAGCTGGCGATCACCTCGCTCGGCGACTGGCTGCCGGATGCCGGTGGCCGTATCCAGGGCGATGTCTCCGCGAAGGGCAACGTACCGAAGCTGGCGGTGAAGGCGAACGTGCGCGGCAGCGCCATCGTCTATGCAGGGCAGAAGATCGATACGCTCACCGTCGACGCCGATATCCCCGACGTCAGCAAACCGGGCGGCAAGGTGGCCATCGTTGGTTCGCATGTGGTGTCGGGTGGTCTGGTGTTCGACCGACTGGCCGTCAACGCCAACGGCACGCAGGACAAGCACCAGCTCAGCATCGACGCGACAGGCCGTCCACTCGCTGCCGATCTCCAGCTCTCCGGCTCGCTGCGCGACGGCGCCTGGAACGGCACGCTCTCTACGCTCAACATCGACTACCAGGGCCTGCCCCGCTGGCGGCTGCAGAACGCCAGCCAACTCGCCTGGAAGGACGGCGCGGCGAGCATGAGCGACCTCTGCCTCACCGCGGGCGAGCCGCTGCTCTGCGTGGCTGCAAAGCAGGACAAAGGTGGCAATCTCGATGCCAGCTACCGCCTGCGCAAGGTTCCGCTTGCGCTGATCATGACGGCAGCCGAAGCCTCGAACAGCCCCATGCGCGCCGACGGCATCATCGAAGGCGACGGCAGCATCCGTCGTACGGCGGCGGGCGCCTTGTCGGGACAGGCCAACATCACCAGCACGCACGGTTCGGTTGCCTATACCGACCGCAGCGATCACCCGCTGCTGGTTTACGACAATCTCGTCGCGAACGCGCAGCTCTCACCGGACACCCAGCGCGTTACCGTGCGCGCCTCGCTCAACAAGGGTGGGACGCTGGATGGAAACGTGTCGATAAGTGGCGCACAGCAAACGCTTGGCGGCACTGTCGCCCTGCATCTGACTGACCTTGGCGTTATCGAGCTGTTCACCAGTCAACTCGCCGAAGTGAACGGCGGCCTCGACGCCAACTTCAGCCTGGGCGGCACCATCGCGGCACCGGCCATCACGGGGCAAGCCCTGATCGCCGGCTTCGCCACCGAAGTTCCCAGCGCAGGCCTG
>DATNJP010000119.1:0-10784 GCA_035603855.1 Luteibacter sp.
ATCGCTGATCACGGAATCGGTCGCCCAGGTGGATGCCGGGCATGGGCTGGTCACCGATGCGGGTCGCAACATGGCGACGGTGCTTGGCCGCATCCGCGACGTGGCCGACCTGATGGGCAACATCAGCCGCGCATCCAGCGAGCAATCGGAACAGATCGGCCGGATCAACCACGCGGTGTCGCGCATGGACGATTCGACGCAGCAGAACTCGGCGCTGGTGGAGGAGGCCGCGGCGGCGGCGAAGAGGCTGGAGGATCAGGCGCTGGAGCTGGCGCGGGTGGTGGAGGTTTTTCGGTTGTGATGGGAGCCGGCGGGGCGCATCGCCGCTGAAGCGGCTCCCACATCCATCAGATCTGTGGGAGCCGCTTCAGCGGCGATGGAGGGCCTCAGCCCTCCAGCTCTTCCCACCGAGCGAAGGCCACATCCAGCTGCGCCTGCACCTTCGCCAGTTCCTCATTACCGCGCGTAATCGCCGCGGCATCCTGCTGAAAATACTTCGGATCGTTCATCGCCGCCGTCCGGCGCGCGATCTCGGCTTCCAGTTCCTCGAGCTTCGCGGGCAGCAGTTCCAGTTCCCGCTGTTCCTTGAAGGAAAGTTTTTTCTTCGGCGCAGCAGGCGGCGCGGGCACGGGAGCAGCGGCGGACGCCTTCGCCGGCGTCGGCTTCGCGGCGGCGGCGACCGGCTTCTGCCGCAGCCAGTCGCTGTAGCCGCCAATGTACTCGCCAACCATGCCATCGCCTTCGAGCACCAGCGTGCTGGTCACGACGTTGTCGATGAAATCACGGTCGTGCGACACGAGCAGCAGGGTGCCGGTGTACTCGTTGAGCAGTTCTTCCAGCAGCTCCAGCGTCTCGACGTCCAGATCGTTGGTCGGTTCGTCCATCACCAGCAGGTTCGACGGCTGCGCGAACAGCTTGGCGAGCAGCAGGCGGTTGCGTTCGCCGCCGGACAACCGGGTGATCGGCGCGCGTGCGCGCTCGGGTGAGAACAGGAAGTCCTGCAGGTAGCCGATGATGTGCTTCCGCTGGCCGTTCAGCTCGATGTACTCGCGACCCTGCGCCACGTTGTCCAGCGCATTCAGGCGGTCGTCGAGCACCGAGCGGTGCTGGTCGAAGTAGGCCACTTCCAGCCCCGTGCCGAGCGTGACCTCGCCTTCCTGCGGCTTGAGTTCGCCCAGCAGGATCTTCAGCAGGGTGGACTTGCCGGCGCCGTTGGGACCCATGATGCCGACGCGATCGCCGCGCATGATGGTGGTCGAGATGTCGCCGAGCAGCGTGCGTCCGCCATAAGCCTGCGTGACGTGCTTCGCGTCGATCACCTTGCGGCCCGACGACTGCGCGGCGGCCACCGTGATCCGTGCGTTGCCGGACTGCTCGCGACGCTCGGCGCGCTCGCGGCGCATGGCCTTCAGCGCACGCACGCGGCCCTCGTTACGGGTACGGCGTGCCTTGATGCCCTGGCGGATCCAGACTTCTTCCTGGGCCAGCTTGCGGTCGAAATGCGCGTTGGCTTGTGCTTCTGCGTGCAGGCGTTCCTCGCGGCGGCGCAGGTAGTTGTCGTAGTCACCGGGCCAGCTGGTGACCTGGCCGCGATCGATCTCGACGATGCGTGTCGCCAGTGAACGCAGGAAGCTGCGGTCATGGGTGATGAAGACGATGCTGCCGGCGAAGCCCTTGAGGAAGCCTTCGAGCCAGGCGATCGCCTCGATGTCGAGATGGTTGGTGGGCTCGTCGAGCAGAAGCAGGTTCGGGTCGCGCACCAGCGCCTGGCCGAGCAATACACGACGCTTCATGCCGCCGGACAATTCGGAGAAATCCGTGTCCGCCGGCAGTTCCAGTCGCTCGATCACCTGCTGCACGCGGGAGTCCAGGTCCCATGCGTTCTGCGATTCGATCTGCGATTGCACGTCGCCGAGCGCGTCCATGTCGCCCGCTTCGAGCAGGTGGTGATAGCGCGCGAGCAGGTGGCCGAGTTCGCCGAGGCCGTCCGCGACCACGTCGAAGACGCTGCCCGCGGTGTCCTGCGGCACTTCCTGAGTGAGCCGCGCGATGCGCGTGCCGCCCTGGAGACGGATTTCGCCGTCGTCGGGGTGCAGGTCGCCGGCGATGAGCTTCAGCAGCGTGGACTTGCCCGCGCCGTTGCGCCCGACGATGCAGACGCGTTCGCCGGTATCGAGGGAAAGATCGACCTGTTCGAGCAGGAGCGGGCCGCCGACGCTGAAGTCGACGTTGAGCAGTTGGATAAGGGACATCCCACTATTGTACGTGTGGGAGCCCGTGCGTGTGGGGAGGCCTGTGGGGAGCCCTCTGGGAACCCTGCGGGAACCCTCTGGGAACCCTGTGGGAGCAGAGGGAACTGTGGGAGCCGCTTCAGCGGCGATCCTACGGCAGCGCTATCCGGCCCGCTGACGCGGGATCGCCGCTGAAGCGGCTCCCACAGTGGTTCATGGCAGCTTGATGCCTAGACGGTGTCCACCCGGTAGCGTGTGTGCTGGCGCCAGGTTACGCCGGGGCGCAGGATCGCGCCTTCCGCTTGCGGGCTGTTGATCTGGTCCGGGAAGGCCTGGGTTTCCAGCGCGAAGCCGGCGAAGGGGCCGTAAGCGTCGCCGTGACGGGCCGGCTGGCCGGTCAGCTTCTGGCCGCTGTAGAACTGCAGGCCGGGGCGGTCGCTTTCCACGGTGAGACGGCGACCGCTCGATGGTTCGTTCACCACCGCCACCACCCGCGGCGCCGCACCGGCCGGTCCGCGCGGGATGTAGCAATGATCGAACCCGCCCACCAGGCGCAACTGCGGATCGGGCCAGTGCAGGCGCGATCCGATGGGTGCCGCTTCGCGGAAATCGAAGGCGGTGCCGGCCACGTGCTGCCGGCCGACCGGGATTGCGCCGGCATCGATGGCGAGGAACTCGTCGGCATCGATCCGGATCACGTGGTCCCGGATATCCGGCCGCCGGTCGTTGAGGTTGAAATAAGGGTGCGCGGTCAGGCTGAGCGGCGTCGGGGCGTCGCTGGTGGCCTCGTAGCGCAGGTCGAGCGTGCCGTCGTCGTCCAGGCGCATGCGCAGCTCGGTGCGCACCTCACCGGGGAAGCCGCCGTCTCCTTCGGGCGATACCAGGCGCAGGACGAGGTCTTCTCCCTCAGGCTCCACATCCCAGCGTTGCAGGTGAAAGCCGTCATTGCCGCCGTGCAGGTGGTTGCCGCCGTCATTGCGGTCCACCTTGTAATCGATGCCGTCGAGCCGGAAGCGCCCGCCGCGGATGCGGTTGGCCCAGCGCCCGACGATCGCGCCCATGTAGGCGTTGGAATCGATGTACTGGCTGGCGTCGGCATGGCCGAGCAGCACCTCGCCAAGCCGGCCATGGCGATCAGCGCTCTGCCAGGAGAGCAGGGTGCCGCCAAGGTCGCTGATGTCGATCTGTGCGCCGCGTGCGTTGCGCAGGGTCCAGCGGTGGAGCGGGCGGCCGTCGGGGAGCTGGCCCCAGGCGGTGGCGTTGGATACAGGCATGGGTGAAGCGTTCCCTGCGGAAGGCGATCAGGTCGCCGCCGTCTTGCGATGAAGGTCGAGGTACTGGCGCGGCGTGCAATCGTACTCGCGCCGGAATACCGCATACATGTATTGCAGTGACGTGAACCCGCAGCGCAGGGCGATATCGGCCAGCGGGGTGTCGGAGTTCGTCATCAGTTCGCAGGCGGTGTCGAGTTTGTGCTTCAGGATCACCTGGTGAACCGTTTGCTTCAGTTCACGCTTGAAGTGTTCTTCCAGCACCGTGCGCGACACGCCCACGTAGTCGGCCACCTGTTCGGTCTTGATGCCAAGACAGCCGTACTGCCGAATGTAGTGGCTGGCCCGCATCACGTGAGGGCTGCGCATGGGCTGGTACTTGCTCGATACCTGCACGTTGATGCCCACCGGTGGCACCAGCACCCGCGTGCCGGAACAATCCATGCCGCGCAGCATCTGGTGCAGGAGGTGCGCGGCGGTGCGGCCCATTTCTTCGGCGCCCTGGATCACCGAGGTGAGCGGGATGCGTGTGAGCAGCTGGGCCATGGGGTCGTTGTCGATGCCGACGATGGCGATCTGCTCGGGCACGGCGAAGCCGCCGATCACGCAGGCCTGTAGCAACTGGCGCGCACGCGCGTCGGTGACGGCGATGATGCCGATCGGCTTCGGCAGCTCGGCCAGCCAACTGACCAGTTCCTCCACCGCCTGGCCCCAGCCACCCGCGCTGGTCGGCGAACCTTCGTAGATGACGCCATCGACCGATTCCTCCTCGACGATGGCGCGGAAGGCGTGCTCGCGTTCCTGCGCCCAGCGGCTGCCGGGGTGGGCCGGAATGCCGTAGAAGGCGAATCGGGCGAGGCCCTGCTCGATCAGATGGTCGTAGGCGAGGCGGATGAGGCGTGCGTTGTCCGTGGCGATATAGGGCACGCCAGGCGGATAGGCATCGGGATCGTGATACGAACCGCCCACGGCGACGACCGGAATATGCAGGTCGTGAAGCGCCTCGGGCGCCTCCGGGTCGTCGAAGTCGGCGATGACGCCATCGCCGCGGAACTGGTGGATGTCACGCATGCGGCTGCGGAAGTCCTCTTCCATGAAGAGATCCCATTCCACGCGCGTGCTGTTGAGGTAATGCCCAATGCCGGCGATGACCTGGCGGTCGTACACCTTGTTGGCATTGAACAGCAAAGCGATTCTGTGCGGAGTCATCGACCTGCTCGGTGGGAGCCGACTTGCCGGCGAGGCTTTCGCCGACCCCGCCCAAACTAGCAGGGATGCGCTGGAACGACCATGACGCAGCGCGGCATCGAAAAAGACCTTCGGTCCGCCTGAAATCGCAATTGCGCCCCATGGCCCCCGCTCGTCAGGATCGTTGGGATTCGTCCCCACGTTTGTCAAGGAATTGTTATGTCGTACTTTTCCAACGTCCCCAAGATTCGCTACGAAGGCACGCAGAGCGATAACCCGCTCGCCTTCCATCATTACGATCCGAACAAGCAGGTGCTGGGCAAGAGCATGGCGGAGCACCTGCGCCTCGCGACCTGCTACTGGCACACCTTTGTCTGGCCGGGCTCCGATGTATTCGGTGCCGGCACGTTCGAACGCCCCTGGCAGCAGGCGGGCGAGCCGATGGCCAAGGCGCGCGAGAAGGCCGATGCCGCTTTTGATTTCTTCTCCCGCCTGGGCACGCCGTACTACACCTTCCACGACACCGACGTGGCGCCGGAGGGCGACAGCCTCAGCGATTACAAGAAGAATTTCGCGGCGATGGTCGACGTGCTCGAGAAGAAGCAGGCCGAGACCGGCGTGAAGCTTCTCTGGGGTACGGCTAACGTATTCAGCAATCCGCGCTATGCCGCCGGTGCCGCGACGAACCCGCAGCCGGAAGTGTTCGCCTACGCGGCCACCCAGGTGCGCCATGCGATGGAGGCGACGCATCGCCTCGGTGGCGCCAACTATGTCCTGTGGGGCGGTCGCGAGGGCTACGACACGCTGCTCAACACCGACCTGAAGCGTGAGCGCAACCAGCTCGGCCGCTTCTTCCAGATGGTGATCGAGCACAAGCACAAGATCGGCTTCACCGGCACCATCCTGATCGAGCCCAAGCCGCAGGAGCCGACCAAGCACCAGTACGACTACGACACCGCCACCGTGTATGGTTTCCTGAAGGAGTTCGGGCTCGAGAATGAGGTGAAGACCAACCTCGAGGCCAACCATGCCACGCTGGCCGGCCACTCGTTCCATCATGAGGTGGCCACGTCGATCGCGCTCGGCCTGTTCGGTTCCATCGACGCCAACCGCGGCGATCCGCAGAACGGCTGGGACACCGACCAGTTCCCGAACAGCGTCGAGGAACTGACCCTGGTCACTTACGAAATCCTCAAGGCCGGTGGCTTCACCACGGGTGGTTTCAACTTCGACACCAAGGTGCGCCGCCAGAGCAGTGCGCCTGAAGACCTGTTCCATGGTCACATCGGCGCCATCGATGCGCTGGCGCTGAGCCTCGAGCGCGCGGCGAAGATGATCGAGCGCGACGCGCTCGCCGACTTCAAGGCGAAGCGTTACGCAGGCTGGGATGCCGAGTTCGGCGGCAAGATCCTGCAAGGTGGCTTCACGCTCGCGTCGCTTTCCGACGAAGCTATCGCGCGCGACATCCATCCGAAGCATGTTTCGGGTGGCCAGGAGTTGCTCGAGAACATCGTCAACCGCTATATCTATGGGTGATATGAGATCCGACATGGAAGCATCGGCGCGCATGACCCTCGGCATCGACCTGGGGACGTCTTCGGTGAAGGCCGTCCTCGTGGACGAATCGGGCGAAGTGCGCGCCAGCGCGAGCAGCCCGCTCCAGGTGTCGCATCCCCATCCACGTTGGTCGGAGCAGGATCCGGCCACCTGGTGGACCGCCACCGAGGCGGCGATTACGGAAGTCCTCAAGGGAACCGATGCCCGCCGCGTGGCGGCCATCGGTCTTTCGGGACAGATGCACGGCGCCACGTTGCTCGACACGTCGGACCGTATCCTGCGGCCGGCGATCCTCTGGAACGACGGCCGCTCGGATATCGAATGCGAGGAACTGGAACGGGTGCCGGGTTTCCGCTCGATCACCGGCAACCTCGCCATGCCGGGATTCACCGCGCCCAAGCTCGCCTGGGTACGTAAGCACGAACGCGATGTGTTCGATCGTGTCGCCAAGGTGCTGCTGCCCAAGGATTACCTGCGCCTGCTCCTCACGGGCGAATACATGACCGATGCGTCCGATGCCGCGGGCACGCTCTGGCTGGATGTCGAAAAGCGCCAGTGGAGCGATGCCATGCTCGCCGCCACGGGGCTCGACCGTTCGCACATGCCGCAGGTGTTCGAGGGTAGCCAGCCTGCGGGACGCCTGCGCCGGGAGCTCGCCGAGCGCTGGGGCATGGATACGGTGCCGGTCGCCGCGGGTGGTGGCGACAACGCCGCCGGCGCCGTTGGTGTGGGCATCGTCCACCATGGGCAGGCCATGCTGTCCCTGGGCACGTCGGGGGTGTATTTCGCCGTCTCCGATGGGTTCCGTTCCAGTCCGGAGCAGGCGGTGCACAGCTTCTGCCACGCGCTGCCTGACACCTGGCACCTCATGTCGGTGATGTTGAACGCCGCCAGCTGCCTCGACTTCACGGCGCGCCTCACGGGACAGAAGGACGTTCCCGCCCTGCTCGCCGAGGCCGAGGCCAAGGGGCTGCGGGAGCACGGACCGATCTTCCTTCCCTACCTCACGGGCGAGCGCACGCCACACAACGACGCGCACGCACGCGGCTCCTTCACGAACCTCGGCCCGGGCACGGATCGCGCCGACCTCGCCAACGCGACACTGGAAGGCGTGGGGCTGGGCCTGCTCGACGGCTTGCTCGCCGTTGAATCCACGGGCCTCGTCGCCGACGAGATCACCGTGATCGGCGGCGGTTCACGCAGCGCCTACTGGACACAGATGCTCGCCGACATCCTCGGCAAGCGGCTGGTCCTGCGCAGCGGAGGCGAGGTGGGGCCGGCACTGGGCGCCGCCCGTCTCGCGCGGCTGGCCATCGAACCCGGTGCCTCGCTCGACGCGATCTGCCCGATGCCGGCCGTGACCGCCGTTCGCGAGCCCGATGCAGCGCGTCATGCTTATTTCCTGCAAACGCGCCACCCTTTGTTCCGCCGCTCGTACGAGCAGTTGAAGCCA
Source organism: Luteibacter sp. (assembly GCA_035603855.1). Lineage (GTDB taxonomy): Bacteria > Pseudomonadota > Gammaproteobacteria > Xanthomonadales > Rhodanobacteraceae > Luteibacter. Next base: position 7,701 of record DATNJP010000119.1, read on the forward strand.
CTGTATTCCGACGCCGCCCGCGGCGACGATTTCCGCCCCTCCTGAAGGGCGATTCCATAACACATGGAGATGAGCATGAAGCAGAAGGCCCTATACACGTTGCTGGCCGTATCGATGATCGGCAGCGGTCTCTTCGCGGCACCCCAGGCGCACGCCAGCAAGGAAAAGCCGGTCATCGGCTTCTCGATCGACGACCTCCGCGTCGAGCGCTGGACGAAGGATCGCGACTACTTCAAGGCCGCGGCGGAAGCCAAGGGCGCCACCGTGTCGGTGCAGTCGGCCGATGCCAACGAGCAGAAGCAGATCCAGCAGATCGAGAACCTGATCTCGCGCAAGGTCGACGTCATCGTCATCGTGCCGTTCAACGCCAAGACGCTCACCACGGTCGTGGCCGAAGCGAAGAAGGCGGGCATCAAGGTCATTTCGTACGACCGCCTGATCCTGAACGCCGACGTCGACGCGTACATCTCGTTCGACAACGACAAGGTCGGCCAGATGCAGGCCCAGGGCGTCGTCAACGCGGCACCGAAGGGCAACTACTTCCTGCTCGGCGGCGCGCCGACCGACAACAACGCCAAGATCCTGCGCGAAGGCCAGATGAAGGTGTTGAAGCCGCTCGTCGACAAGGGCGACATCAAGATCGTCGGCCAGCAGTGGACCAATGAGTGGCTGGCGTCCAACGCCCAGTCGATCATCGAGAACGCGCTGACCGCCAACAAGAACAACATCCAGGGCATCGTCGCTTCCAATGACGGCACGGCCGGCGGCGCCATCGCCGCGCTGAATGGCCAGAAGCTGGCCGGCAAGGTCGCGGTGTCCGGCCAGGATGCGGATCTTGCGGCCATCAAGCGGATCAAGGCGGGCACGCAGACCATGACCGTCTACAAGCCGATCAAGGCCATTGCCACCGACGCCGCCAATCTCGCCGTCGACCTGGCCAAGGGCAACACGCCGCAGTTCACCTCCAAGATGAACAACGGCAAGGGCGACATCAACACCATCCTGCTCACCCCGACCCTGCTGACCAAGCAGAACGTCGACCTCGTGGTGAAGGACGGTTTCTACACGCAAGCCCAGGTCGGTCCGTAAGCCGTAAGATCAGGCGGTGCCCCGCGACCGGCGGGGCACCGCCACGAAAAAGGATATCCAGGTGAGCGAATACCTGTTCGAGATGCGCAACATCGTCAAGGAATTTTCCGGCGTGCGCGCGCTCAATGGCATCGATCTGGCCGTGCGGCCAGGTGAATGCGTCGGCCTTTGTGGCGAGAACGGCGCAGGCAAGTCCACCCTCATGAAAGTGCTCTCCGGCGTGTATCCCTATGGCACGTGGGAAGGGGAGATCCTGTTCGATGACAAGCCGCTGAAGGCGTACTCGGTACGCGACAGCGAGCAGGCCGGCATCGTGATCATCCACCAGGAGCTGATGCTGGTCCCGCAGCTCTCCGTCGCCGAGAACATCTTCCTCGGCAACGAGATCCACAAGTTCGGCGGCGTGATGGACTACGACGCCATGTACGCCAAGGCCGAGGCGTTGCTCGCACGTCTGAAGCTCAAGGACGTCAATGTGGCGGCCCCGGTGATGAACTACGGTGGCGGCTACCAGCAACTGTTCGAGATCGCCAAGGCGCTGGCGAAGAACGCGCGCCTGCTGATCCTCGACGAGCCCTCGTCATCGCTGACCTCCTCCGAGACCGACACCTTGCTGTCGATCATCGAGGACCTGAAGCGCGACGGCGTGGCCTGCGTCTACATCTCGCACAAGCTCGAGGAAGTGGCGCGCGTCTGCGATACGGTCACCGTCATCCGCGACGGCAAGCACATCGTCACCAAGCCGATGAGTGAGATGACCACCCATTCGATCATCACCGCGATGGTCGGCCGCGACATCGAGAACCTGTTCCCGAAGGTCGAGCACGACATCGGCGAGGTGATCTTCGAGGCGAAGCATGTCACCTGCTGGGACGTCGCCAACCCGAACCGCAAGCGCGTCGACGACATCTCGTTCCAGGTACGCCGCGGCGAGATCCTCGGTATCGCCGGCCTCGTCGGCGCCGGTCGTACGGAACTCGTCTCGGCCATCTTCGGCGCGTACCCGGGCCGCTACGAGGCGGAGCTGGTGCTGGAAGGCAAGCCGCTGAAGGTGCGCTCGCCGGAGCAGGCGATCAAGGCGGGTCTCTCGCTCGTGCCGGAGGACCGCAAGCGCCAAGGCATCGTGCCGCTGCTCGGCGTGGGCGACAACATCACGCTGGCGACGCTTTCGCACTATGCGCGCGCTGGCCAGATCGACCGCCAGGCCGAGCTCCAGGTCGTCGATACCGAGATCAAGCGGCTACGCGTGAAGACGGCAAGCCCCGAGCTGGCCATCGTCGGGCTGTCCGGCGGCAACCAGCAAAAAGCCGTGCTCACCAAGATGCTGCTGCCGAACCCGAAGGTGCTGATCCTCGACGAACCGACCCGCGGCGTCGACGTCGGTTCCAAGTACGACATCTACAAGCTGATGTTCGACCTCGCCTCCAAGGGCGTGGCGATCATCATGGTCTCTTCGGAGATGCCCGAGGTGCTCGGCGTCAGCGATCGCGTCCTGGTCGTGGGCGAGGGTAAGCTGCGCGGCGATTTCCAGAACGTCGGCCTCACCCAGGAGCAGGTGCTCGCCGCCGCCATCTCGCACGCCGCCGAGGGTCCCGCGCACGCGGCCTGATTCGTCCAACCCATTCACGCGTTACCAGGGAAGCTCTCCATGCAGGCCCAGCAAATCCAGCAACTGTTCGTCCGCTACAAGATCCTCGCGCTGCTCATCGCGGTGGCGATCATCTGGGTGTTCTTCCATGTGAAGACCGACGCCAGCTTCATCACGCCCGGCAACCTGTCCAACCTGTTCCGCCAGATGGCGATCACGGGCATGCTCGCCTGCGGCATGGTCTTCATCATCATCGCCGGCGAGATCGACCTGTCGATCGGCTCGCAGCTGGGTCTGCTGGGTGGCGTCGTCGCCATCCTCACCGTGAACATGGGCTGGGGCACGTGGCCTTCCATCTTCGCGGTACTGGCCCTTGGCCTGGTGATCGGCGCCTTCAACGGCTTCGT
>DATNJP010000120.1:0-7875 GCA_035603855.1 Luteibacter sp.
GTGACGTTCTGCAGCGAATTGGCGGCCGCTGCCGTCCCGGCGAACGCGCCGGCAAGGGCCAGCGTGACGCCGAGGATCCAGCGGCGCGACCGATGGCGCGCGCTACCCGGCAGATTCATTTTGGTCGTCATGTGCGTCATCCCCGAGTTCTTATTTTTCGCCGACCGCGATACTTGCCGGACGCTCCATCCAGCCGCCGCTGCCGTTAGGCACCAGTTCGACCAGATCGATCCGATCCTCGCCCACCGCCGTGATACGGCCGTAGGCCTGCCCCATGTACTCATTGCGGTGGACACGGTGGATCACTCCACCGGGATCCTTCACCAGTGCCTCCAGCTTGGCACCAGCACCGACCGTGCCAACCATCTTCAGGCTGTCGAGCGAGAACATTTCCAGCGGTTCCTTCGGACGGTTTTCATCCGGGCGCGGACCACTCGTGGCGTTCGTGTCCATTTCGGCCGTGCTCGGGCTGAACGGATCACGGGCACCCTGGTCCTGATAGGCGAAGGTCTCGAACGTGCGGATCACCGGAAGCGCCGGGATCGGCTCGCCCTTCTTGTGTTTCTCGGCGTCGACCCACTCACGCAGGTCCGACGTGCCGCGGGTGCAGCCCGCCAGGGCGAGGGCACCGAACAGCGCGAGGGTGGCGGGCCGAAGGATGGCGTGTGCGCGTGTCATCACTTCTTCTTCCCCTTCACCGTCTGCGCGGGCTTCGGTGTCTCGTCGTCCTCGAGGTAGCGATAGGTCTTAACCGTGCCTTGCAGCACAAGGAGGCCGTTGCCGGCGCCCTTGCCGTCCTTGCCTGCATCCTTCGGGCTCAACGAGACGTCATGCAGCGTCAGGATCACGACACGCGGGAGCGAGGCTACGCCGCTGATGAACGTACCGAACTGGTGGTAGGTACCCACCATGCGCAGCGTGATCGGCTTCTCGGCGTAGAAGTCCTTGGGCGTTTCCGGACCGGGCTGGAACAGCTCGTTCTCGATGCCCGCGGCGAGCGCGGTCTGCGAGATGTCGATGAGCAGTTCGGGCATTTCCGTCTTGCTGGGCAACTGACGCAGCAGCGTGCGCAGCATGTCCTGCATGTCCGACAACTGCTGTTCGAGCGCTTCCAGGTTGGCCGACTTGGCCTGCTTCTGGGAGAACTCCGTTTTCAGCTGCTCTTCCTGGCTCTCGGCGTTTGTCAGGTCGTCCTGTTGCGAACTGATCTGGAAGTACCAGCCCACGAGCAACACCACGACGAACACAAGTCCGGTAAAGAACAACTTGATCGCTTTGGGCCAGCCACCGACGTTGTGGCGATCGAGGTTGCGCAGATCGTCAAGGAACTTCATGGCTTCGCTCCTCCTGCCGGGGCGGCCGCAGGCGGAGGCGTGGTCGCCGCCGGATTCGCTGCCGGAGCCGGCGATGCCGGACCCGGAGCGCCCGCCGCGGCGGTCGCCGGCGCACCGCCGATGGCCTGGGCCGTCCGGGCGAGCGGGGCGGGCACGGCGACGGGAGCGGCGCTCGTCGATGCACCGGCAGGTGCGGCGCCATCGGGAGTGTCGCCGGGCCGGTTCAGGCGCACGTCGAGACCGAAGCGATACGGCATGCGCGACGCGTCATGCGTGTTTTCCGTCTTGCGCAGGTCGGCGTGACCCATCCAGGGCGAGCCCTCGATGTTGCGCATGTATTCGGCCACGCTCGAGTTGGACTGCGACACGCCGTCCAGGGACATCGAATCGCCCGACTGCTTCATGCCGGAAAGACGCGCGCTCGAGGGGATCGTCTTCACCAGTTCATCGAACAGATGGACCATCTGCGAGCGATTGGCCTGCAGCTGCTCGATGATCTGCTTGCGCTGGAGCAGGTCGGCACGGACCTTCTCGAGGTCCTTGATCTTGGCGATGCGGTCGTCGAGTTGCTTGATCTCGGTCTTCAGGTACGTGTTGCGCTCGCCCTGGTTATCGATGCGGGCGTCCATCCAGAACGACCAGCCGATCAGCACCACCAAGGCCGCGCCGAAGGCGAGGCCGAGCTGGATGTAGAACTCCCTTTCCCGCTGCTTGCGGCGTTCGGCGCGCCAGGGAAGTAGGTTGATGCGTGCCATCAGTCGAAGCTCCTCATGGCCAGGCCGACGGCGATCATCAGTGCGGGGGCGTCCTGGGCAAGGGTCTGCGCCTGGACCTTGCTGGACAGCGCCATGCGCGCCAGCGGGTTGGCGACGACGCAGGGCACGCCGAGCTGCTGTTCGAGCAGTTCGGTGATGCCTTCGATCGAGGCGCAACCGCCGGCAAGGACCACCTGGTCGACGCGGCTGTACTCGCTGCCCGCGAAGAAGAACTGGAGCAGGCGGCTTACCTGCTGCACCAGCGATTCCTTGAAGGGCTCCAGCGCCTCCATCTCATAGGACTCGGGCAGGCCGCCCTTGCGCTTGGCCCGGCCGGCTTCCTCATAGGAGAGGCCGTAGCGGCGCATGATTTCGTCAGTCAGCTGCTTGCCGCCGAACACCTGCTCGCGGGAGTAGATCGTCCGCTGGTTCTTGAGGACGGCCAGGGTGGTCATGGTGGCGCCGATGTCCACCACGGCGACCAGCGCGTCACGGGGCACCGCCAGCTGGTCGGCGACCATGCCGAAGGCGTTTTCCATGGCGAACGCCTCGACGTCGATGACCCGGGCGGTAAGACCACCGAGGTCCAGGGCGGCGATGCGCATGTCCACGTTCTCCGTCCGCGAGGCGGCGAGAAGCACGTTGTTCATTTCGGGGTTGTCGCGAACAGGTCCCAACACCTCGAAATCGAGGCTAACTTCCTCGATCGGGTAGGGAATGTACTGGTTCGCCTCCACCTGGATCTGGCCTTCGAGGTCATCCTCGGAGAGATCCGCCGACATGGGGATGATTCGGGTGATCACCGCGGAACCGGCCACCGCCGCCGCCGCGTGCTTGATCTTGGCGCCGGAACGGGCCAGGGCGCGCCGGATGGCCTCGCCGACGGCTTCGACTTCGACGATGTTCTTTTCCACCACCGCATTTGGCGGGAGCGGCTCGACGGCATAGTGCTCGACGCGATAGCGCCCGCCGGCTTGGCTGAGTTGAAGCAGCTTTACCGCGGTCGAACTGATATCGACGCCGATTAACGGCGCCGCTTTGGGTGTAAAGAGCCCCACGTTGTCCCCCTTCCCCGCGCCTTGTCGGAATTGGTCTGCGGCGCGAAGGCATTAGATCTAAAACTTAACGGATTGGCAACGGCCCGCCAGGGGCGCTTACCGGCACTAATTCACAAATCCAGTCACTGGGTTAGCGAAATCCCCTCACACCCGGTCGAACCTCTCCTCCCCCGCCCCGATACCTGCTTGGTTCTATACTCCACCCCGACCCACAAGGCGGTGATCCTTCCCCATCCATGCGAATCCTCAAGCGTCTGCTGCGCTATGCGCTGTACCTCGCCCTGGCCGGCATCCTGTTCGTGGTTGGCGCCCTGGGCGTCGCCTACTGGCTGCTGGCGCCGCGCCTGCCCTCGGTCGCGGTCCTGCGCGACTACCACATGCAGGTTCCCCTCCGGGTCCTCAGCTCCGACGGCCGCCTGATCGCCTCCTTCGGCGAGACCCGGCGCATCCCGGTGCGCATCGCCGACGTTCCGGCACGCCTCAAGAATGCTGTCTTATCGGCCGAAGACGCCGATTTCTATAGCCATCCAGGCGTCGACTGGCACGGCATCGCCCGTGCCGGCATCCACGTGATCCTCTCCGGCGGCGACAAGGGCCCCGGCGGCTCGACCATCACCCAGCAGGTGGCGCGCAACTTCTTCCTCAGCCCGGAGAAGCTCTATTCGCGCAAGCTGACGGAGATGTTCATCGCCTTGCGCATGGAAAACGAGCTGACCAAGGACCAGATCCTCGAGCTCTATATCAACAAGATGTTCCTCGGACATCGCTCCTACGGTCTCGCCGCGGCAGCTTCTTATTACTACGGAAAGACCCTCGACCAGCTCACGGTTGCCGAAAGTGCGTCGCTCGCGTCGACGTTCCAGCTCCCTTCGGTCGTCAATCCGCTGAACAACCCCAAGCGCCTGATCGCCCGCCGCGACTGGGTCCTGGGCCAGATGCTGTCCAACCGGTTCATCACGCGTGCGGAATACGACGAGGCGATCAAGGAACCCAACGACGCCTTCCCGCACGAGCAGCAGATTGAAGTCGACGCGCCTTACCTTGCCGAAATGGTGCGCCAGCAGGTCCTCGAGAAGCTGGGCAACGATGCACTCACCGAAGGCTACGTGGTCCGTACCACCGTGCCGAGCGATAGCCAGGCCGCCGCCAACGACGCGCTGCGCGGCCGCCTTTCCGCCTACGACCGTCGCCATGGCTACCGCGGTCCGGAAGGCCATGAGGAACTCCCGGCCCAGGCCGGTGTCGACGACTATGACCGCGTTCTCGCGGGCTACACGAGCGTCGCGGGCATGATCCCCGGCATCGTCACGGAAACCGGCGCAAAGGAGGCAAAGGTGTACCTCTCGCCCAAGGAGACGGTGACGCTCAGCCTGGACTCCATGGCCTGGGCACGCCCCTACGTCAACGAGGGACGCGCGGGTGCGGCGCCGACCCGCGTCGACGCCGTCCTCAAGCGTGGCGATGTCGTCCGTCTGTTCCATGCCGCCAAGGACGACGTCAACGAAGATGTCGCCACGGAAGAAGGCAAGGCAGCGGCGAAAGCCGAGCCGCCGAAACTCGAGTGGCGCCTTACCCAGATTCCCGCCGTGCAGGCGGCACTCGTGTCGCTCGATCCGGAAGACGGTGCCGTGCGTGCGCTGGGTGGCGGCTTCAGCTTCGTGCGCTCGAAGTTCAACCGCGCCGTCATGGCCGCGCGCCAGCCCGGCTCCAGCTTCAAGCCTTATTTGTACTCGGCTGCGTTCGAGCGTGGCTTCACGCCGGCGTCGATCGTCAACGACGCTCCGATCGCCTTCCCCGATCCGTCGCGTCCGGACGGCATGTGGACACCGGCGAACGACGACAACAAGTTCAGCGGCCCGATGCGCCTGCGTGAGGCGCTGGTCCAGTCGAAGAACCTGGTGTCGGTGCGCCTGCTCGATGCGATCGGCGTGCGCTTCGCCCGCGAGTACATGACGCGTTTCGGCTTCACGCCGGATGCCTTGCCGCAGAACCTCTCGCTCGCGCTCGGCACGGCGTCGGTGTCACCGATGGCCATGGCACGTGGCTACGCCGTGTTCGCCAACGGCGGTTACCTGATCACGCCGTACTTCATCGCGCGGATCGACGATCGCGACGGCAATCCCGTCTACGTCGCCAATCCGGAACGCGCCTGCGCCGACTGCCAGGAACGCCTGCTCAACCCGACGCCGCCGGGCCCGCCGACCCAGGCGTCCACGGCGCTTATTCCCGCGCATCCCGCCAGCGCCAGCACCGCAGGCGGTGGCACGGGCGAAGCCGTGCTCCCCGCCGATGCGCACGCCAGCGCGTCGGAAGCGCCGAAGCTCGCGCCGCACGTGATCGACGTGCGCAACGACTACCTGGTGACCTCGCTCATGCAGGATGTGGTGAAGCGCGGCACGGGATCCGCCGCGAAGGCGCTCGGACGCGACGACATCGCGGGCAAGACCGGCTCCACGAACGACCACCGCGACGCCTGGTTCGTCGGCTTCAACGGCGACGTCTCGACCGCCGTATGGGTCGGCTTCGACGACTTCAGTTCCCTGGGTCGTGGCGAGTTCGGCGCCAAGGCGGCGCTGCCGATCTGGATGGACTACATGGGCGCGTTCCTTAAGGACAAGCCCTCGCACACGCTTTCCATGCCACCCGGCATCGCCACGGTACAGATCGATCCGGGCTCGGGACTTCCCTCGCCCGGTGGCATGAACGAAATCATGAAGGTCGAGGACGTCGACCGTCTTCGCGAACAGGCGACACAGAAGCAGCAGGAGGAACAGCAGGAACACGCCTACGACATCTTCTGACGTACACGAACACACCACACGGGGGTGAGTCATGGCACGAGGCGAACACCACAGGATCCATGCCCAGGACCGGACGCAGCGCAATCGCGTCCTCGTCGCACAGGAGGCGGCACGCCTGATGAGCGAACATGGAATCCGTGATTTCCACCACGCGAAAACGAAGGCCGCGGAACGACTTGGCATCGTCGATACGCAGGCCCTTCCCCGCAATAACGAGATCGAGGACGCGCTGCGCGAGCACCAGCGCCTTTTCCACGCCGACACCCAGCCGCAGGCGTTGCGCGCACGCCGCGAGGCGGCGGTGGAAGCGATGCGGTTCCTGCGCGGGTTCGACGCCCGCCTGGTCGGCGCGGTGCTCGAAGGCACCGCCGACGAGCATTCGGCCGTCTGCCTGCATGTCTTCAGCGACGACCCGGATGCACCGGGCATGTTCCTGCGCGAGCAGGGCATTCCGCTGGAAACGCAGACGCGCCGGCTACGCTGGTCGAGCGCCGAGCAGAGCGAACATCCCGTGCTGCTCTTCGGCGCAGACGGCATCCCCTTCGACCTGACGGTGCTGCCGCTGGACGCCCTGCGCCGGGCACCGCTGGATCGCGTGGACGAACGGCCGATGCGCCGGGCCACGGCGGCGATGGTTCAGGCCTTGATGGCGGAGGAAGATATCGCGGCCTACAACAGCTCGCCCTGAAGAAACGCTCTGAAAAGACATCGCCGCTGAAGCGGCTCCCACATAAATGCCTGCGCAGGCCGTGTGTGGGAGCCGCTTCAGCGGCGATTCCAGGACAAAAAAAGCCCCGCTTTCGCGGGGCTTTTTTCTATCAGCGCTTGTCGCTGCCGACGTAGTCGCGGACGTCGGCGCCGGTGTAGATCTGGCGCGGGCGGCCGATGCGCGATCCCGGGGTCTCGTGCTGTTCGATCCAGTGCGAGATCCAGCCGGAGGTGCGCGCGATGGCGAACATCACGGTGAACATCTCGGTCGGGATGCCCAGGGCCTTGTAGATGATGCCCGAGTAGAAGTCGACGTTCGGGTAGAGCTTGCGCTCCACGAAGTAGTCGTCCTTCAGCGCGGCTTCTTCCAGCTTCATGGCGACATCGAGCAGCGGGTCGTTGACGCCCAGCTCGTTGAGCACCTTGTGGCACATCTCGCGGATGATCTTCGCGCGCGGGTCGAAGTTCTTGTACACGCGGTGGCCGAAGCCCATCAGGCGGAAGGAGTCGTTCTTGTCCTTCGCGCGCTTGACCGCGGTCTCGACCTTGTCGGCCGAGCCGATTTCCTCGAGCTGCTTGAGCACGGCTTCGTTCGCGCCACCGTGGGCCGGGCCCCAGAGCGCGGTGATGCCGGCGGCGATCGACGCGTACGGGTTGGCACCCGTCGAGCCCACCAGGCGGACCGTGGACGTCGAGGCATTCTGCTCGTGGTCGGCGTGCAGGATGAACAGAAGGTCGAGCGCCTTGGCGACGACCGGGTTCAGTTCCAGCGGCTCGCTCGGCACTTCGAACATCATGTGCAGGAAGCGGGTGACGTACTCGAGGTTGTTGCGCGGATAACGCGTCGGCCAGCCGATCGAATGACGGTAGATGGCGGCGGAGATCGTCGGCATCTTCGCGATGAGGCGAATGGCGGCGAGCTTGCGATCCTCGGCGTTATCGACGTCGAGCTTGTCGTGGTAGAACGCGGAAAGCGATGCGATCGAGCCGGCGAGCATGGCCATCGGGTGCGCGTCATGGTTGAAGCCGCGCAGGAAGAACTTGAGGTTCTCGTGCATCATCGAGTGATGCGTGATGTCGTGCTCGAACTTGGCGAATTCGGTCTTGTTCGGCAGTTCGCCGTTGAGCAGCAGGTAGGAAGTCTCGAGGAAGGTGGACTTCTCGGCGAGCTGTTCGATCGGGTAGCCGCGGTACAGCAGGACGCCCTTGTCACCATCGA
>DATNJP010000121.1:0-4178 GCA_035603855.1 Luteibacter sp.
CATATCGCCGCGAAGCGGCCAATCCCTACCCCTGTGGGATCCTTACTCTTGTGGGAGCCGCTTCAGCGGCGATGCCGCGAAGCGGCACAATCCCCCTCTCACTTAAGCGCCTTGCCCACCTCAGCGCGCCGCACCAGCACCGGCCCTTGCCCAGCGGAAACCACCTGGTTGCGCCCCGCCAGCTTCGCCGCGTACATCGCGGCGTCCGCGCGTTCGACCAGCGACTCCACCGAATCCGCCGCCGTGCGCATGGCCACGCCGATCGATACCGTCAGCAAGGCGCCCGGCGCGCTCACGTGAACATCCAGCCGGTGCACGCGACGGCAGAGTCGCGTCGCGATGTGCATGGCGTTGTCCTTATCCACGCCTTGCAACAAGGCCACGAACTCCTCACCACCGTAACGGCCCAGCAGATCCGAAGGGCGCAGTTCATGGCGTAGCGCCGCGGCCACGGCGATCAGGGCGCGATCGCCCGCCGCGTGACCATGCCGGTCGTTCAGTTCCTTGAAGTGGTCAAGATCGAGGAACAGCGCGGCGATGGGGCGTGACAGGCCCTGTTCGAGCACGCTGGTGGCCGCGTCGGTCCACGCACGGCGGTTGAGCAGGCCGGTGAGAGGATCGCTATCGGCGAGTTCGCGCGCACGGTCGCGATCATGGCGAATGGTCAACGCGCGGTCGGACAAACCGATCGAAAGGACGATGGCCTCGAAGGCGCCGACGGCGATGGCCGCGTCGGGCAACCACGGCGCGCCGGCGAACATTCCCTGCTGTTGCGCTCCGCACAAGGCGGTGAGGATCAACAGCGGCGTCCAGCCCGCGAGGAAGAACCACGCGTGGCGCGAGCCGCTGAACGCGGCGATGGCCCCGGCGACGAGCATGAGCAGAGCGCCCAGCAATACCAGCGGTTGCAGCAGCAACTGCGCGGTGTCGACCAGCATGCCGATACCGGTCGCGCGCAGGACGATCAGCAAAGGCATGCCCACGGCGAAGGCGAGCACGGGCGTGCGTAGCAACGGTACGTACTCGTCAACCTTGGCGAATCGCAGCATGAACAGCGCGGCGAACGATACCGACAGCGCGGTGGCCGTAGCCCCAAGCATGTCCGCCATCCCGACCAGCGACTGCCATTCCAGGGGATGGAAGAGGAAGCCCGATCGCAGGCCCTGGATCATCGCGTAGCAGACAAGGTACGCGGCGTACCAGCCGAACGTCATGTCGCGCAGGATCAGCGCGAAACACAGCGCCATCAAGGCCATGGTCATCATGACCGCGAAGCAGCCGGTGGCGAAGACCATCCAGCTGCCGTCCTCGCGCAGGTAGTCCGGCCAGGTGTCGATCGAGATCGTCACGGCGCCGGGTGCCTGCGCCGAGGGTCCGAACTTCAGCAGGAGCGGCCGGGAGGCGGGGATGGACGCGGGTACGGCGAAGATCAGCCGTCCGTGCCCGTGCAGTGGCGGCCCGAAATCGTCGAGCGACGTGGTCGCGATCAGCCGGTCCTCATCGTAGAGCGACACCTGGCCCATCCCGGGATGGCGCACGCTGAGGACACGTTCGCCGGTGGTCCACGGCGGCAGGCTGCGCACGATCACCCATGTGCCGCCCGGGGCATCGGGGAGCAGCTGCATGCGGGTGGGATCAAAGGCGGGCAGGGGGCGCTGGCTGGATTCGCGCAAGACCGCCGACGGCGTATCGCCGGGCCGCACCTCGCGCCAGTTGGCGGCGATCGTCGTCGTGCCCGCCATGGCGGCACCCGCCAGGATCAGGCCAGCGACCAGCGCCGCCTGGAAAAGTCGGAATACCCACCCGTGCTGCCGGTTGCAGTGACGCATTCGGATTCCCGCGGCTCGCGTACGGTGCCCCCTGCCGGGCGCACGGTTGGATCCGGATGCGTTTCGAGAGAAAGCCCGTCTCCCCAATCGACCACGGCTCCATTCTGCCGTGGTCCGGGCCCGCTGTCGCCTTGGCCGTTAGGGGTAGCCGAGGGTCCCTGTCAGGTGGTCTGGGGTGCCGCGATGCCGCCGAAGCGCTCCAGCAACTGCGTCTGGGCGTCGCGGACGGGCTGCCCGGCCGCCGGCTGGAGCAGCTGGTAAGTGCCATCGGACTGCTGGACCCAGGCCGAATGGTTGTCGGTCAGGTACAGGTCCAGCTCCCGGCGGACGCGCTGGCGCAGCTTCTTGCCCTCGATGGGGAAGCAGGTCTCCACGCGGCGGTCGAGGTTGCGCTCCATGAGATCGGCGCTGGCCAGGTAGAGGTCCGGCTCGCCGTCGTTATGGAACCAGTACACGCGGCTGTGCTCGAGGAAGCGGCCGACCACGGAACGCACGCGGATGTTCTGCGAGACCCCCGGGATGCCGGGACGCAGGCAGCACATGCCACGCACGATCAGCTCGATCTTCACGCCGGCCTGGCTGGCGCGGTAGAGCGCGCGGATCAGCTTCGGATCGGTTACCGCATTGAGCTTGCAGATGATCTCGGCCTTCTTGCCCGCGGCGGCATGGGTAGCCTCCCGCGCGATGAGGTCAAGCAGGCCCTTCTTGAGCGTGAAGGGTGCATAGAGCATGCGCTTCATCTTCAGCGCCTTGCCCATGCCGGTCAGCAACCGGAACAGGCGATGCACGTCGTCACACAAGGCTTCGTCGGAGGTCAGCAGGCTGTAATCGGTGTACAGGCGCGCGTTGCCCGAGTGGTAGTTGCCCGTACCCAGGTGGGCGTAGCTGACCAGCTTGCCGTTCTCGCGGCGCTGCACGAGCATCAGCTTGGCGTGGGTCTTCACGCCCACCACGCCATAGGTGACGACCGCGCCGGCCTGCTGCAGGCGCGAGGCGAGGCTGAGGTTCGATTCCTCGTCGAAGCGGGCGCGCAGTTCCACCACGGCGGTGACTTCCTTGCCCGCGCGCGCGGCTTCCACCAGCGCGTCGACGATCTCGGAGTTGGCGCCGCTGCGATAAAGCGTCTGCTTGATCGTCAGCACCTGCGGATCTTTCGCGGCCTGGCGCAGGAAATCGACCACGGGCGAGAACGATTCGAACGGGTGGTAGAGCAGGATGTCCTGCTTGCCGATGACCGAGAACATGTCCTCGGCTTCTGCCAGCGCCTTGGGCAGCGCCGGTACGAAGGTCGGGAACTGCAGGCGTGCGTACGCCGGTTGCAGCGTCATCTCGAACAGCCGTGCGAGGTTCACCGGGCCGTTCACTTCGTACAGCGCGTCGGGTTCCAGCGCGTACTGCTTCATCAGGTAATCGACGAGCGGCTTCGGGCAGTTGTCCGCCACCTCCAGGCGCACGGCATCGCCGTAGCGGCGCGAGAACAACTCGCCGCGCAAGGTGCGAGCGAGATCCTCGACGTCTTCCGGATCGATCGTAAGGTCGGCGTTGCGGGTAAGGCGGAACTGGTAGGAACCGAGCACGCGCATGCCCGGGAACAGGTCGTCGGCGTGCGCATGGATGATCGACGACAGCAGCACGTAGTTGTCGCCGCCTTCGCACACTTCCTGCGGCAGGCGGATGAGGCGCGGCAGGATGCGCGGCGCCGGCACGATCGCCAGGCCGGAATCGCGGCCAAACGCGTCGGTGCCTTCCAACTGCACGATGAAGTTGAGGCTCTTGTTCACCAGGCGCGGGAACGGGTGCGTCGGATCGAGGCCGATCGGCGTCACCAGGGGAGCCACTTCATGGCGGAAATAGCGGCGCACCCACAGCTTCTGCTTGTGCGACCACTGGTTGCGGCGAACGATGCGAATGCCTTCGTCGGCCAGCGCCGGCAGGATCTTCTCGTTGAGGATCGCGTACTGGCGCTCGATCTGGCGATGCGCGACCTCGGAAATCTCCGAGAGGACACGGCGCGGCGGAATGCCGTCGGCGCCGATCACCTCGTGATCGAAGGCGATCTGCTGCTTGAGACCGGCCACGCGGATCTCGAAGAACTCGTCCATGTTGGACGAGAAGATCAGCAGGAACTTGAGCCGTTCGATCAGCGGTTTGGACTCATCCAGCGCCTGGTCGAGCACGCGGATGTTGAATTGCAGCTGCGACAGTTCGCGGTGGACATAGAGGCTGGAATCGTTGAGATCGACTTCCGGCGTTTCTGGCGCTACCGGCACCGGTCTTGCCGAAGCAGCCTTTGCCGAGGCGTTCGACTCATTGGGTGGCGTCATCGTGTCCAGGGCGGCATCCTCATCG
>DATNJP010000122.1:0-8304 GCA_035603855.1 Luteibacter sp.
GATTCGAACTGCGATACCGACATGAATGTCGTGATGAACGACGGCGGCGGTTTCATCGAAGTGCAGGGCACGGCCGAAGGCCACGCGTTCCGCCGTGACGAGATGAACGCCCTGCTCGACCTTGCCGCCAAGGGCATCGACGAACTGGTCATCGCGCAGCGCGCGGCGCTCGAGGCCCTGCCGTGAGCGACGTGCGCGCCGCCACCGTCGCCGATATCGAGGCCATCGTCGCCGTACATCGCGCCGCATTCGGCCGCGATGCGGAGGGCGAACTGGTCAGGCGCCTCATCGCCGCCGGCCGCGATGTCATCTCGCTGGTGGCGGTGGACGAGGAAGACGCCGTGATCGGCCACGTGCTGTTCTCGCCGGTCAGCATCGAGGAAGGCGACGACGGCAAGGCGCTCGGTCTCGCGCCGGTGGCCGTGCTGCCGGACCACCAGCGCCAGGGCGTCGGCAGGGACCTGATCGAAGAAGGCATCGGCGCCTGTTTCGTACAGGAAGCGCGCGCCATCTTCGTCCTCGGCTCGCCGGCTTACTACACGGCGTTCGGTTTCTCGAAGGCGTCCAGCCACAACCTGCACGATACGTACGACGGCGGCAACGCGTTCCAGGTACTGCCGCTGACGGTTGAAGGTCTCGCGGGGTACCGCGGCCGCGTGCAGTACGCGCCCGAGTTCGCCGAAGGAGAGCTCTGAGCCATGCGCATCGTCCTGGCCTCCGGCAATGCCGGCAAGGTGGTCGAACTGGAGCAACTGCTCGCCGGCAGCGACGTGCAGCTGGTGGCGCAGACCTCGCTCGGCGTCAGCGACGCGGACGAAACCGGCCTCACGTTCGTTGAAAACGCACTGATCAAGGCACGCCATGCGGCGCGCGCCACCGGCCTTCCCGCGCTGGCCGACGATTCGGGCATCTGCGTCGATGCCCTGAATGGCGCGCCCGGCCTTTATGCCGCCCGCTACGCGGGTACGCACGGCGACAGCACGGCAAACAACGCCAAGCTGCTGCGCGAACTCGATGGCGTGCCAGCGGAACGTCGCAGCGCGTACTTCATCGCCGTGCTCGTGCTGCTCCGCCATGCGGAAGATCCCGCACCGTTGATCGCGGAAGGCCGCTGGCACGGACGCATCCTCGAGGCACCCCGCGGCGAAGGCGGTTTCGGCTACGACCCGCTGTTTCTTCCCGACGGGCACGACGTGTCCGCCGCCGAACTGGAACCGGCGCGCAAGAATCGCCTCAGTCATCGCGGCCAGGCGCTCGCGCTGCTCAAGGCGCGTTTCGCCGAACTGGCATGAGCCTGGTCCCCCCGCCGCTGTCCCTTTATGTGCACATGCCCTGGTGCGTGCGCAAATGCCCGTACTGCGATTTCAACTCGCACGGTGTGCGAGGCACGCCCGCTTACGCGGAATACGTGGACGTACTGCTTGCCGACCTCGACGCCGACCTGCGCGATTTCGGCACGGCGATCGATGGACGCCGGATCCATAGCGTCTTCTTCGGTGGCGGAACGCCGAGCCTGTTCGCCCCCGAACTCGTCGGGCGATTCCTCGAGGGCGCACGTGAGCGCCTGCCGTTCGCACACGATGCCGAGATCACCCTGGAAACCAACCCGGGCACCGTGGAGCACGGCCGCTTCGACGGTTACCTCGCGGCAGGCGTGAACCGCATCTCGTTCGGCGTGCAGAGTTTCGACAACGAGAAGCTGCACCGGCTCGGGCGCATCCATTCTGCGCACGAGGCGGCCGACGCCGTACGCCAGGCGCAGGACGCGGGCATCGACAACATCAACATCGACCTGATGTACGCGCTGCCCGAGCAGACGCTCGCGGGCGCACTCGACGATGTCGAGCGTGCCGTCGCCCTCGGGCCGACCCATGTGTCGCACTACCAGCTCACCCTGGAACCGAACACGGCCTTCGCCGCCAACCCGCCGCCGCTTCCCGACGATGACGCGGCGTGGGCCATCCAGGAAGCCTGCGAAGCCCGCCTTGCGGAAGCCGGATACGGCCAGTACGAGGTTTCCGCCTACGCCCTGCCCGGCCGGCGCTGCGAGCACAACCTCAATTACTGGCGCTTCGGCGACTACCTCGGTATCGGCGCGGGTGCTCACGGCAAGCTCAGCGACGCGAGCGGTGTCCGCCGCCGCTGGAAAACGCGCCTGCCCGCCGCCTACCTGGCCAGCGCGGGGCAGCCTGCCCGGATCGGCGGAGACCATCCCGTCGAAGCCGGCGACCTGCCGTTCGAGTACATGCTCAATGCCCTGCGCCTGATCGATGGCGTGCCGATGGCCGATTTCGCCGAGCGGACGGGCCTGTCCCGGGATGTCATCGCCCCCGCCCTGGCGACCTGCGTCGCCCGCGGCTGGCTGTTGGACGATCCGGCCCGGCTGAAGACCACGGCGCTGGGGCAGCGCTTCCTTAACGACGTGATCGAAGCCTTCATGGGCTGAGACAGGGTCGCCTATCCCAATCGCCCTAAGCCATAAGCGGGCCGCCCGTATGCTGGCGCCTCAAGGGGATCGCCGCCTAAACTCGCGGTGCAAGGTCGGGGAGGACCTTTTTGAATGAGCGCAGGCACGCAGTCGCCGTACGGCCGGACGGGACCGCATCCCGTCGCCCTGTCGCCGCGTGCCGAACGCGAAGCGCAACAGGGGCTGTCGCTGTGCCTCACCTGGCTCGACATGCCCCTGCGCGATGCGCTTCGCGACTTCGACCAGCGCTTGTTCGCCGCCGCCGAAAGCTGCCGCAACCACCTGGAGCAGCAGGCCTGCTTCGAGAGCCGCAACATCATCGAACGGGATGGCGCGGGGTTTCGTAACCGCTTCGCCTCCCATCTGTCCGAGCGCTTCCGCCATCTGGGCGAACCCGTGGAGTCGAAGACGACGTCATCGGGCGAATTCCTCACCTTGAGTCTCGTCGATCCGGAAGAACAGGAGCAGGCCGACGCACTGGCCAGCATGGCGGCGCGCGGTGAAGCGCGCAGTGCCAGCAGCCTGTTCGAACTCGGTTATCGCCTCGCTGTCCTGGCGGGCACGCCCCCGCTCGAAGGCGAGGCGTTGCCGGCCGGTCCTCGCGCGCTCACCGCCGCGCTGGAAGCCGCCGTCGCCCCGATGCCCCTGGCGACAAGCCACCGCTTGCTGTTGTTCCAGGCGATCGACGCACGCGTGCTGGGCCATGGTGAAGCGTTCTACGGCGCGCTCAACGAGCATTACCGCACGCGCGGCATCCTGCCCGGATTCCGCGTGTACCCGACAGCTCGCGTCACCTCGACACCCGCCAGCGAGCGTCGGGCGAAGACCGCCGAAGCAGCGGGCCTGGGTGGCGGTGGCGGTGGCGGCGGCGGAATCGGCGGGGGCGGTGGCGATGCCATCGTCGCGGGCACGACCGTCGAAGGTCACATCGGCGTGCTGGAGGGCCTGCGCAGCCTGCTTGCGCGACGGGTCGAGACAGGACGCGGCGCGGGCTTCGCGCCCGGCAGGCTGGCTTCCGACGACGAACTTCAGACAGCCCTCCTCGCCCTGCAAGGCCATGTCAGCGATGTCACCGACGCCGCGCAACGCGAGATCCGCAGCGCGCAGGCATTGCGCGACGAGTTGGTCCACCAGTTGAACATGGGACGTCCGGTGGGTTCGCCACCTGCCGAGCTCACCCTCGAACAGGGCGATACCGTGGAGCTGACGGCGCGCCTGTTCCAGAGCCTCGGCCAGCAGCTTGGCCCGGCCAGTCCCGGCCATGCCGTGCTGGGCGGCCTGCAGTGGCCGATGCTGCGCGCCGCGGTGAACGATCGCGGTTTCTTCGACCAGCCCGAACACCCCGCGCGCCAGTTGCTCGATACCGTGAGCGAAGCCGCGCACCATTTCCTCGATCCCGCCGAAGGCGAGCCGGACGCGGCGCTGGTCGACCGTCTGGAGCGGCTCGTTGTCGAGGCCAGCCACGCCCAGGTGATCGACCCCGCGTGGCGCGCCGATATCGAACAGCAGATCGCGCTGCTGACGCGCAAGGCGCATGTCGCCGAGCGTCGCCAGATCGAAGCCATGGAAGGACGCGACCGCCTCGAGCGCGCACGCCAGCGCGCCACCGAGATCATGAGCGAGCGCATGGTCAGTGGCACCACGCCGCGCGGCGTGCTGCGGATCCTGCTGGAACGCACGTGGGCGGACGTGCTCGCCCTGCATATCCTGCGCGGTGGCGAGAACGGCGAGGCCTTCCTTTACTGCCTCGGCGTGACCGACCAGTTGCTGGGCCGCCGCCCCGTGATCGACCAGAAGAAGCTTCGCCAGGACGTGGAACGCGGCCTGGAGCACCTTGGCATGCATCCCTCCGAAGCTGGCCAGGTGGCCGCCGGACTCTTCGAACCGGCTGAACAGCAGAGCGATGCGCACCTCACGCCGACGGACGTGGCCGTGCGGCTGAAGCAGCGTCCACGCCTGGGCGAAGGCACCGCGCACGGTGAAGCCGTCGGGCCCGTGGAGCCGACCCAGCTGGACGCCGCGGCGCGCGAAGTACATGAAGGCTTCGCCAGCCTGCGCTTCGGTACGTGGTTCGAATTCATCCAGGCCGACGGCGGCATTTCACTGCGCAAGCTGGCGTGGTTCTCGCCCACCACGGGCCGTTGCCTGTTCGTGAACCAGCGTGGCGGACGCACCGAGGACATGGACCTGACGCGTCTGGCCCGGCTGGTCGCCAATGGCGAGGCGCGCGAATGGAAAGAGCAGCGGATGTCGATCATCGATCGTGCCTGGCAGGCCGTGGCGCGGAACCTGCGCCGTGAAGGCGCCCACGACGCCCGCATGGTGGGCCACGCATGAGCCGCGAATTCGAGCAGCGCCGCGCCTCGCGCAAACGTGCCACGTCGCCGATGCCGGTGATCGACGTGATGACGGAGCGCGTGATCGGCCAGCTGGGCAATCTTTCGGCCACGGGCATGATGCTGCTTGGCACCAGCGAGCCGCGGAGTGGCGCCGTGCATCAGGTCGTCTTCACATTGCCTGACGCCCAACATCGCGAACATCGGGTCGAAATAGGTATCCAGGAGCAGTGGCACGAACCGGCGGCGACAGTGGGACAGTTCTGGTCCGGCTACCGCATCGTCGCGGCGAGCGACGACGACGTTCGCGCCATCGACGAATGGATCGGACCGCCCGCGGACTGAACGAAAGGTACTGACGATGCTTTACGACGCCCCACGCGGAGGCCCACCATCGCTCATCATGAGCGATGCCACCACCATTCTTGTCGATACCGATCTCGAACGCGACGACGCCGCCGCGGCCGCGACCGACCTGTATCTGCACCTGGTGGGCGACGGCACGATCGCCGCGCAACCCAGCGACGACGAAGAACGTCGTTTCCGCGTGCTCGACGAGCGCTTCGTGGCCGAGACGGGCGTGCATGCCATCGGCCTGCACGCAAGCGGCCATCGCTGGCGTGAAGACGGCACCGGTGGGGCACGCCTCATCGACGGCGGCCGCGAGAACGGCATCTTCTGCCGCTATGACGGCAGCTTCAGCATCCGCTGCCCCGAATGCCGCGAACCGCTGGCACCCGGCGACGATGGCAGCGAGGCACTGGAAGAGGCTCTCGCCGTATGGTGCGACGCCCCCGATTCCGCCTACGTGGCCTGCCCTGCCTGCGCCACCTGGACCCCGCTTCACCTCTGGCAATCGCCCGCGCACGATTTCGCGGTGGGGCACTTCGCCATCACCCTCTACGGGGCCCACCTCAAGGGCCTGATCGGCGGTGGCGACGAACACGCCGCGACCCTGCTGCGTCACCGCCTGGGCGACCTGGCCGGCGACTACACGGTGGTCTTCGCAAAGGCCTGAGGGCAGGCGCGCTCCTACACTTTTTTTCCGGGGAGGCGCACCATTGTGGTTTTCCCCGTCCCCCCGGAGATCCACGATGAACGACGCGCTGGCCGCGCTCTACCCGCAGCATCTCGCCACCTTGCGTGAGCGTACCGACACCGCGCTGGCCCGCGGCGGATTCGACCACCTCGTGGTACCGGCCGGCCGCCCGATCACCAAGTTCCTGGACGACCAGGACTATCCGTTCATCGCCAACCCGCATTTCAAGCACTGGCTTCCGCTGGTCGACGCCCCCGGCAGCTGGCTGGTCTACACGCCGGGCAAAAAGCCCAAGCTGGTATTCCTGCAGCCGCGCGATTACTGGCACGTGGTGCCGGAAGCCCCGTCGGGCTACTGGGTGGATCATTTCGACATCGTGGTCGTGCGCAAGCCGGTCGACGCGATCGCCGAACTGCCGGCCACGCTGTCGCGCTGCGCCATCATCGGCGACCAGTTCTGCAACCTGCAGGACGTCTGCGCGAACAACCCGCCGGCGGTCATCGACCACCTGCACTACCACCGCGCGTACAAGACCCCGTACGAACTCGAACTGATGCGCGAAGCCAGCCGCCGCGGCACGCGCGGGCATCGCGCCGCCGAGCGCGCGTTCCGCAACGGCGAAAGCGAGCTGGGCATCCATCTCGCCTACCTCACCGCCGTGGGCCAGATCGACGCCGAGCTGCCGTACGCCAGCATCGTGGGTCTCAACGAACATGGCGCCGTGTTGCACTACACGAATTTCGACCGCAGCGCTCCGGCCGAAAGCCGTTCGTTCCTCATCGACGCCGGCGCCAGCGCCTCGGGCTACGCGAGCGACATCACGCGCACCTACGCGGGCAGCCATGCCGGTGAATTCCAGGCGCTGATCGACTCCGTCGACGCCGCCGAGCGCTCGTTCGTGGCGAAGGTGCGCGCGGGGCAGAGCTATCCGGACCTGCATGTGCATGCCCACCACGTGCTCGCCGGCGTGTTGCGCGAGCACGGCTTCATCCGCATGAGCCCGGAAAGCGCCGTGGAATCGGGCGTGTCGTCCGCGTTCTTCCCGCATGGCCTCGGCCACGGCATCGGCTTGCAGGTGCACGACGTCGGCGGCTTCCAGGCCTCGGAGACCGGCGGCACGATCGCCAAGCCCGAGGGCCATCCCTACCTGCGCCTCACGCGTAACCTCGAGGCAGGCATGGTGGTGACGATCGAGCCGGGCATCTATTTCATCGACATGCTCCTTGCCGACCTGAAGGACAAGCCGTTCTCCTCGGACATCGACTGGGCAAAGGTCGACGCATTCCGCAAATACGGCGGCATCCGCATCGAAGACGACGTGGTCTGCACCACGGCCGAGCCGGAAAACCTGACGCGGGACGCCTTCGCGTCGCTGTAAAGCAACCTTCGGAGGGGGCTGCGGGCGGCAGCTCCCTCCCTCCGTCTGTGACAGCTCGCTGTGACTGCTTCCCCTAGCAGACCCCTCCAGCCCCTTTAGCAGCTCTCTTCAGCAGGTCCCTTGGCAGGTCCCTTGGCAGCTTCCTCTGACTGCTTCCTGTGGGAGCCGCTTCAGCGGCGATAACCAGGTCACCAGCAACCCCAATTCGCCGCTGAAGCGGCTCCCACAAGAGGCGCTTGAGGCTGCTATAGCAGCTGCCGCGACGCGAATCCGAAAGGTGCACTACACCTTCAGATAAATCCGTCGCCGATCCATCCAGCGCACGACCAGCCACCAGACCGCGACGAACACGACACCCCACGCGGCCGATGGCACATACGGCCCGAACAGTGGCGTCATCCACGACGCGAACGCATGGCGGTACAACGGCGCCGTGATGCCCAGCGCGATCAGCAGGTACACCATCAGGCCCGAGCCCGCATATGCCGCGATCGCATTGACGCCAAAAGCCCTGCCCGGCAAGCGCCAGCCACGTCGGTCCACCAGCACATGCGCCAGCGCCAGCAAGACGAACGACCAGCCGCCCGTCCAGAGCACATAGCTCGGCGTCCAGAGGTTCTTGTTGAACGGCCAGAGCGCCTGAGCCAGCAGGCCGAGGACGAGACAGACCACGGCAGCGATCAGCAGCTTGCGCACGTCGCCCGCACGCAGCCAGGCACCGGCTCGCATTCCGATCAGCGTCGTGGCCAACGAGGGCAAGGTCGCCAGCAGGCCTTCCGGATCATGACCACGTCCCGTCGCGGGATCCGTGATGTACACGAACGGCCCGAACACGGCGGAATCAACGCGGCTGGCCAGGTTGGTCCAGGGCTCCATGCCACCCGCCAGCAGCAATGCCCCATATCCGGCAAGAAGCACGACGATCAAGACATCCCGAGTACGGGGGCGCGTGTCCACGGCGAGCAGCGCCGCCGCGGCGAAACAGATACCGATGCGTTGCAGGACACCGGGAATCCGGAGATGCGCCTCGGGAATCGCCAGCCACGCGACGAGGTTGAGGAGCAGTCCAAGACCGACGATGCGG
>DATNJP010000123.1:0-2363 GCA_035603855.1 Luteibacter sp.
CGCCGGAATCGCCGGAAGTTCGGTGTTATTCCCTGGATCCAGCATAGCCCTCCACTCTTACCTTGAGTTTCTGGCCGGGACGGAAGGTGACCACCCGCCGGGCAGAGATGGGAATTTCCTCGCCGGTCTTGGGATTCCGACCGGGCCGCTGATTCTTCTGCCGCAGATCGAAATTGCCGAAGCCGGACAATTTGACCTGCTCACCCCGCTCCAGGGCCTCGCGCACGACCTCGAAATAGGCGTCCACGAATTCCTTGGCCTCACGCTTGTTGAGGCCTACGTCGAGGAAAAGCCGCTCGGCCATTTCCGCCTTGGTCAGCGCCATCTTATCCTCGCAGTCTTGCCTTGCATGTCTTCTCCAATGCCCCCACCGCATCTGCCACGCGAGCGTCGGCATCGTCGTCGGTAAGGGTGCGTGAAGCGTCCTGTAAAATCAAGCCCATAGCGAGACTCTTTCGCCCTTCATCGATCCCCTTGCCCGCATAGCGATCGAAAAGGCGGATCTCCTTGAGCACTTCGCCGAGCGCGCCGCGCACGGCGGCCTCGACGGAAGCCCAGGACACTTCCTCCGGCAATTCGACGGCGATGTCGCGACGGACCGCCGGGAACCGGGCCACGCGGCTGGCGCTCGGCAAGCGGCGAGCCAGGATCGGCTCGAGCGCCACTTCCATCACGTGGACGTCGGGCCCGAGGTCGAGTGCCTTGGCCAGGGCCGGATGCAGCGCGCCGAGGTAACCGGCCGGCTGGCCGTCGCGAAGCACGCGGGCACCGCGACCCGGATGCAGCCAGGAAGGCAGGTCGGTGGCGTCCATCGACCAGCGTGACGGCTCACCCGTGTGGGCGACCAACGCGTCGAGATCACCCTTCAGGTCGAAGAAGTCCACCGTGCGCGAGGCCTCGCCCCACTGCTCAGCCCGGGCACCGCCCGAGGCGACGACGGCCACGCGACCCACTTCGTCCGGCGCGCCACCTGTGGCGTGGAAGCTGCGCGCGACTTCGAACAGGCGCACGCGATCCTGCTGGCGCGCGCGGTTATGCCGCAGTGCTTCCACCAGGCCGGGAAGCAGCGAGGTGCGCATGACGGCGAGGTCCGCGGAAAGCGGGTTGGCGAGCGGGACCCAGCCCTTGTCGACACCCCAGGTCGTGAGGAGGTCGGCGCCGACGAAGGACAGCGTCACCGCCTCGAAGTAGCCACGGGCCGCGAGCTGGTCGCGCAGGGCCATCTCGCCCAGACGGGCCTCCGGCTCGGCACGCAGGGCGATTTCGCCGGCGGGCACATGGGTCGGGATGCGCTCGTAGCCATGGATGCGCGCGACCTCCTCGATGAGGTCCTCCTCGCGCTCGATGTCGAAGCGGCTGCTCGGCGGCGTGATGCGCCAGCCGTCGGCGACTTCTTCCACGCCCATGCCGAGCGCGGTGAAGATGCGGGCGACCTCGCTGGCCGCCACTTCGATGCCGAGGACACGACGCAGGCGTGCGTGGCGAAGCAAGACGGGCACATGCTCGCGGAGATCTTCCAGGCGCTCGGCGACCGTTACCGGCCCGGCCTTGCCGCCGGCGATGGCGAGCAGCAGTTCCGTCGCGCGCTCCATCGCCCGCTTCGGCAGCGCGGGATCGACGCCACGCTCGTAACGATGCGAGGCATCCGTATGCAGGCCGAGCTTGCGTGCGCGGCCCATGATCGCGGACGGCGCGAAGTGCGCGGCCTCGAGGAAGATGTTCCGCGTGGTGTCGGTGACGCGCGAATCGAAGCCACCCATCACGCCGGCGACGGCGAGCGGACGGGCTTCATCGGCGATCACGACGAAGGACGGATCGAGCTTCGCCTCGCTGCCATCGAGCAGCTTGAGCAGCTCGCCCTCGCCCGCGTGACGGACGATGATCGAGCCCGACAGCGTGTCGTTGTCGAAGGCGTGCAGCGGATGGCCGAGCTCCAGCATCACGTACTGTGTCACGTCGACGATGGCGCTGATGGGGCGGATGCCCGAGCGGCGCAGGCGTTCGGCCAGCCACAACGGCGAGCTGGCGGCGGCATTCACGCCCTCGATCACGCGACCGAGGTAGCGCGGCGCGTCGGCGCCCGCTTCGAGTTTCACCGGGCGCGACGTGCTGGCGGTGACCGGCGCGTCCGTACCGCCGATCGCCTTCACGTGGCTGCCGAACAGGGCGGCGACGTCGTGCGCGAGGCCTTGCAGGCCAAGCACGTCAGGACGGTTCGGCGTGATCTTCAGCTCGATGCTCGCATCGGGCAGGCCAAGGTATTCGGCCAGGGGCTTGCCGATGGGCGCGTCGGACGGCAGTTCGAGCAGACCCGAAGCATCGGCGTCGATGCCGAGTTCCTTGGCCGAACAGAGCATGCCGGA
>DATNJP010000124.1:0-13577 GCA_035603855.1 Luteibacter sp.
TGAATCTCGACGCGGTCGATGCGCCCGCCGGCAGCATGACGGTGGTGCTTGGCCCCGGCTGGCCGGGCATCCTGCTGCATGAGGCGATCGGCCACGGGCTGGAAGGTGACTTCAACCGCAAGGGCAGCTCCGCCTTCGCCGGACGTATCGGCGAGCGCGTGGCCGCCGAAGGCGTCACCGTGGTCGACGATGGCACGCTGCCGGGCCGTCGCGGTTCGCTCAGCATCGACGACGAAGGTACGCCGACCGAATGCACGACGCTGATCGAGAACGGCATCCTCAAGGGTTACATGCAGGACAAGCTCAACGCTCGCCTCATGGGCGTGAAGTCCACCGGTAACGGCCGACGCGAATCCTTCGCGCAGCTTCCGATGCCGCGCATGACCAACACCTACATGCTGGCCGGCAACCGCGAGCCGGAAGAAATCATTCGTTCGGTGAAGCGCGGCATCTACGCCGTGAACTTCGGCGGCGGCCAGGTCGACATCACCAACGGCAAGTTCGTGTTTTCCGCGAGCGAGGCGTACCTCATCGAAGACGGCAAGGTCACGCGTCCGGTCAAGGGCGCGACGCTCGTCGGTTCCGGTCCGGACGTGCTCACGCGCGTTTCGATGATCGGTAACGATCTCGCGCTCGACGAAGGCGTCGGCGTCTGTGGCAAGGATGGTCAGAGTGTGCCCGTGGGCGTCGGTCAACCGACGTTGCGCGTCGATGGAATGACGGTTGGCGGCACGGCTTCCTGATACGTCGGGTACCTCGAAAGAGGTACCCGATTGCCGTCGCTATTTTGACGGATGTCGTTGTTCGGACATCCTTTCTCATGTTGCGAAGTGACGCGTATTTTCCTTCGCAACGTCTTGTTCAAACCTATCGCATGGTGACAAACCGGACGCGCGTCACGGAACGCGAACGTACGGCAGTTTTTTTCGTATGACTCCCCCTATTTAGTATTGTGAGTGTCATTGCGCAGGCGGATGATCCGCGCAGACAGCGTATGGACGGCTAAAACCCGGTAGGGCTGCAGGGGCTCATACAGACCGGCATCAGGGTCGAACAGTCCACTCACCGCGAAACGACAGAAAGCCGCCGGCGATTCATCGCCGGCGCTCGGCGTCGTGCGCGCTGCGAACGCGCTGCCATCCACGCGGCTCTCACAGGGGATTTGAACCCAATGAAGCGACAACCCGCATCACCCAACAGTACGCAAAGGCGAGCGAGGCTTTCCGCCATGCTCGCCATGGCGTTCCTGGGTATGACCGCGACGGCGCAAGCCGTCACGCTCGCACCTTCGGATCGCCAGGACATCAACCTCGGCGCACAGCCGTGGAAGTACACGAAGCAGGCGATCGTCAATCCGAACGATCCTGTCGTGTACGCTCCGCTCCCCAATGGGGACGAGGGCGCCGCGGTCACGTTCAACGACAGCGCATGGCTGACCGTTGGCCTGCCGCACGCCGCCAACGACTTCAACACCTTCATCAACCAGGAGTCCGGCGGTGGCCAGGGCAGCCTGGATGGTGAAACCAGTTGGTATCGCACGAAGCTCACCGACTCCGCGAAGTACGCGGGCAAGAAGGTGATGCTCGAAATCGAAGGTGCGCACACCGGCGACCGTGTCTACGTCAACGGCAAGTTCGTCCCGGGTACGGGCGTGCTGAACCAGCCGGGCCAGCCCGATGCACAGGCGACCCACGTCATCGGCTTCCTGCCGCATATCGTGGACCTGACTCCGCTGCTGCACTTCGACGGTACCGACGTCATCGCGGTGAAGGTAAGCCGCGGCGGCGGTGGCTTCTTCGAGGATCCGGGCTTCTCGGGCTCGTTCCGTTTCGGCCAGGCCGAGGCGGGCATCTTCCGCCCGGTAAAACTGCACGTGACCAACCTCGTGCACATCCCGGAGAACGTCTACGCCGGCCAGAAGACCTGGGGTACCTACGTCGGTACGCAGGCGCTGAGCGACGATCACACGAAGGCCACGATTCGCGTCCAGACCAACGTGATCAACGAGACGAGCGCCGTGCAGACGGTGACGTTGACCACGCAGATCGTGGATGCGAACGGCAACCTTGTCGCCAGTGACCAGCAGAACAAGGATCTGGCGCCGAACGTGGTGCCGGACGACCAGACGCCGGTGTTCGACGAGACGCTTCAGGTGAACAACCCGACGCTCTGGTATCCGAACAACAGCCTGGACGGCAAGCCGTACATGTACAGGGTGTTCCACACCGTCAGCATCAACGGCCAGGTGGTGGACACGAAGCAGAGCACGCTCGGCATCCGCATGCTGACGTGGGATAAGGACTTCCTCTACGTCAACGGCAAGAAGCAGCTGATCGATGGCGGTTCGGGTCGTTACGACTATCCGGGCCTGGGCTCGTCCGTCCCCGAAGAGCAGCAGTGGCGCGACCTCAAGGGCATGGCTGCCATGGGTGGCAACCTGTGGCGTCCCGGTCATTCCCCGTCGAGCCCCGAGTTCGTCGAGGCCGCCGATGCGCTCGGCGTGTTCATCGTCCAGCCCAGCGGCGACGGCGAAGGTGGCTTCGGCAACGTCTGTGCCGCCGCCGACCAGGCCTGCAACGACATGTGGACGATCAAGCGCGAAGTGCAGCGCGACATCGTCATCCGTGACCGCAGCCATCCGTCGATCCTCGCGTGGGAAATCAACAACGGCACGATGAATACGCCGTTCGCGCAGGAACTGCGGTCCCTCAGCCGTAGCTGGGACGTCATCGCGCCGCGCGCCGCGGCCGATCGCACGCCGAATGCCGCCAATGGCGACATCCTCAGCTGCTCGAAGGCCGGTTGCGAAACGTTCCTGCACCAGAACGAGTTTCCGAACAAGCCCGCATGGGGCGCGGAATACTGGGGCCCGGGCGGTAACCGTCATGGCTACGACACGGAACTGGCCTTCGCGCTGAACTACCTCGTGCCGTATTCGCAGGCTCGCAAGGTCGGCACCGCCGGCATGGCGCAGTGGTACTACGCGGATACCCCGGGTGAAGTCATCGAGCTGGTCGACGGCACCGAGGACTCGACGCACTGGACCTTCCAGCGCGACGGCAACGGCAACATCGTGCAGCATCCGGATGGCACGCCCGCCAAGGCGTTCCGTCACAATGCCCGTGGCAACAACGCGTCGATGGCCGATGCGAACCGTTTCCCGCGCATGCTGTACTACATCTATGAGTCGGTGTGGGTGCCTTACGACCTGCGTCCGGTCGTCAAGCTGGCGCATAACTGGAATCGTTCCGGCGACATCCAGGTGAACGCGTTCAGTAACTGTCCCAAGGTTCGCCTGCTCGTCAATGGCGTGCAGCAGGGCACCGACCAGGTGCCGAACACGTGGGACACGATCGACGAAGTCTCGTTCAACGCGGAGAACGGTCCGGTTTCGGAAGACACCGGCCATATCGTCGGCGTCGACCAGGCCCAGAAGACCACGAAGCTCCCGGGCCAGGTCCATTGGAACGTGACGTGGCAGTCGGGTTCGGCGGTCGCGCAGTGCATCGACGCCCTTGGTCAGGTCCGTCAGGACGCCAACGGCAACGACGTGGCCGACACGCTCACGACGGCTGGTCCTGCCGACCATATCGAGCTGCAGGTGGTCAACACGACCGATCCGATCGTCAAGCCGGATGGCACGACCTTCCAGATCACCGCGAACGGCTCGGACGCCGCCTTCATCGTGGCCACGGTCGTGGACGCCCATGGCGTGCGCGTGCCGGATGCTTCGCAGAAGGTCACGTTCAACGTCGACAGCGGCAACTCGCTGGTCACCTTCAATGGCGGCACGCAGCAGCTGGTCGACTATGCCGGTGGCTCGACGCCCGATGCCAGCGGCATCGACGAACCGAACCACTTCTACCACTCGCCGGGTTCGCATGAGCTCCAGTTCGAGGGCGGTCTGCAGAAGATCGCGCTGCGCACGAAGTTCGAAACCGGTACCGTGAATGTCAGCGCCACCGCTCCCGGCCTCATTGCGGGAACGACGTCGTTCCGCATCGCCCCGATCCCGGCTGCGCCGGCTTCGTCGGGTGCGCCGCAGATCATCGCCGATCCCGTCAGCCAGGACGTCAGCGTGGGTGACCACGCCCACTTCACCGTGACCGCCTCCGGCACCCCGCCGCTGACCTTCACGTGGAAGAAGAATGGTGCCGAGATCCCGGGTGCAAGCGGTCCGACCTACGACACTCCGACCCTGACGCTGGACGACAACCACTCGACCTACACCGTGGTGGTGCATGGCCAGGGTGGCGATCCGGAATCGCGTGCCGCCACGCTGAACGTGTTCCCGTTCAAGCAGGTGGGCATCACGCAGCAGCCGGTGGCCCAGAATGTCGACGAAGGCCAGTCCGCCCACTTCAGCGTGGTCGCTTCGGGTTCGCCGACGATCAAGTACCAGTGGATGAAGGGTTCGGACCCGATCGCAGGCGCGACCGGCCCGAGTTACGACACGCCGGCGTTGACGGTGGCTGACAATGGCGGGCAGTACTCCGTCGTGGTCAGGAACTTCAACAGCGTCATTCCGTCGCAAGCCGTGAACCTCACGGTGAACGCGGCTCGCCCGCCGGCGATCAATGGCACAATGGCCGACATTCGCGCGAATCCGGGTCAGCCGGCGACGTTCGACGTGTCCAGCCTGGTCAACGGCACCTCGCCGTTCCACTACAAGTGGGCGCACGATGGCCAGCCGGTCGGTGACGACCAGCCCACCCTGACCGTTCCGGCGGTACAGCAGGGCGACGTCGGCACGTACACGGTGACGGTGACGAACATCACCAATGCCACGGCGACCGCTTCGGCGAAGCTGACTCTGGCACCGCCGGGCGCGAACCTTGCCCTGCAGAAGCCGACGCTCTCGACGGCGGTGGAAAACGACCAGGGCACGGCAGCGTGGCAGGCCGTCGATGGTGACGACACCACGCGCTGGGGTTCGAAGATCGGCGACGACAATGCCTTCCTCACGGTCGACCTCGGCTCGTCGCGCACGTTCAACCGCGTCGTTCTGAAGTGGGAGAACGCCCACGCGTCGGAATACTCCATCCAGTACTCGGATGATCCGAACACGGGCTTCAAGGAAGCGCTGCACGTCGACACCAGCAATGGCGGCACCGAAGACCTCACCTTCGACAAGCCGGTCACCGGCCGCTATGTCCGCATGCAGGGCATCAAGCGTGCAACCGACTATGGCTACTCGCTGTACGAGTTCCAGGTGTACAACACGCCGACCTGCTGCTCGGTCACCGACCGCTACACGACGGCCACCGGTGCCAACCTGGTGACCGACAACCTCAGCGGCCTGCAGTGGGATCGCATCCAGCGCGGCTTCGCCGACCAGGGTGCGCAGTTCACGCAGCTCGTCGCCGCGCAGCAGTGCTCGGATGCCGGCATGCGCCTGCCGTCCGTGGACGAAGCGCTGGCCATCAGCGGCCAGAACTACTCGAGCTCGGCATTCCCGGGCGCGTGGCAGACCTGGACCGCGGGTACGGATGCGGATAACCCGCAGTTCGCCACCCTGGTCAACTCGGATGGCACGAT
This sequence comes from Luteibacter sp., assembly GCA_035603855.1. Classification (GTDB taxonomy): domain Bacteria; phylum Pseudomonadota; class Gammaproteobacteria; order Xanthomonadales; family Rhodanobacteraceae; genus Luteibacter. The sequence continues at coordinate 5,539 of DATNJP010000124.1, forward strand.
CACCCACCAGGTGTTCAACAACTTCCCGGGCCATGCGGTTTGCGTGAAGGGAACCCAGGTGGTCGCTCCGGTGATTACCACGCAGCCGACCAGCGTCACGGCCGGTGCGGGTCGTTCCGCGGTCTTCACGGTCAAGGCGACGGGCGTCGGCCCGCTCAGCTACGACTGGTACGCGGTGACCAAGGACGAGAACAACCAGGATGTGCTGACGTTCCTGTCCAGCACCGCGGACGGCACGTATGCCACGCCGGCCCTCAAGGCGGCGAACAACGGCACCGTGCTGCGGGTGAAGGTGGTGAGTGCCCAGGCTCTCGTCACGTCCAGCCAGAACGTGCTGCTGACGGTCGACAACTCGACGGCCGGCTCCGTTCCGGTCTTCGGCGCCCCGGCGCCGCAGCAGCCGGATAACGGCGGTGGCGACAACGGTGGTGGCGACAATGGCGGCAGCAATCCGCCGAGTCCGGGTACGCCGGGTGATGGCAAGAACGGCGTGAACATCGCCCTTCATGCCATCGCAACGTCGCAGGTCGACCCGGAGCGCGGAGACCTCGACGCATCCAAGGCGGTCGACGCCGATTTCAATTCCCGCTGGAGTTCCAAGCCAGGTGTGGATCCGGCCGACCTGACCGTCGACTTCGGCACGCCGAAGACCTTCGACCACGTGATCATGCGTTGGGAGAATGCGTCTTCCGCCGAGTACACGATCGATGTCTCCAACGACGGCCAGAACTGGCAGACGGTGAAGGGCCCGGTCGCAGGCAAGGGTGGCGTGGACACGCAGACGTTCACGGCGGTCACCGCCCGCTACGTCCGCATGAACAGCACCAAGCGCAACACCGGCTACGGCAACTCGATGTTCGAGTTCGAGGTGTACCAGGCGGCCGCTTCCCAGCAGCCGACGGGTGACCAGCCGCAGCAGACGCAGCCGGTTGGCGACCAGCCGCAGCAGACGCAACCGCAGCAGCCGGTCGGTGACCAGCCGCAGCAGACCCAGCCCGACCAGGGCATTCCCGCCAGCGGCAACCTCGCGCTGAAGAAGACCGTGCTCGCGTCCGATAGCGAGAACCCGGTCGCCTTCAAGCCCGAGAACGTCAACGACGGCGATGCAGGTACCCGTTGGTCGTCCGGCTTCACCGATGACCAGTGGATCCAGGTCGACCTGGGCTCCGTCCAGACGATCGGCAAGGTGGTGCTGTCGTGGGAGAACGCGCATGCGCTCGCCTACCGCATCGACACCTCCATCGACGGCAAGACCTGGACCCCCGCGTACGACAACGAAACCAGCCAGGGTGGTGTGGAAACCGTCACCTTCCCGGCCCGTTCGGCGCAGTACGTGCGGATGAGCGGTATCAAGCGTTCCAGCCCGTACGGCTATTCGTTGTGGGAAATGGGTGTCTACGCTGCGGACAGCAACGGCGATACCGGTACCACGCCGGAGAACCCGCAGGCCAACGATCCGTCGCAGGGCTTCAACTACGACACGTACCCGGGCTTCATCGGTACGCAGCTGCGCAACACGACCAACGGCAAGTACAGCGACGACAAGATCTACGTCGCCGTGATCGGCCGCGATCCGAAGACGCAGGTGTTCTCGTGGGTCAAGCCGGACGGCACGCTGACCGCCGCGAAGGTGGAAGACAACGATGGCGATGGCCATCTGACGAAGAACGGCCAGAACTACCCGAACTACTTCTTCACGCTTGCGCAGGCCAAGTTGCTCAAGCTGCCGAAGATGGATTCGGGCCGGATTTTCGTGTCCGTCGGTGAACCGATGTACATCAAGATCCTGAAGGCCGCCGACGGTTCGATCGGTTTCGCGGGTCCCAACCCGCTCAACGGCACCGACCCGAACATCGGCGTGTATTACGACTGGTATGAGTTCACCTGGAACGACAACGCCATCTTCATCAACACGACACAGGTCGATCAGTTCTCGATCCCGCTGTCGCTCGATGTGTATGGCGGCGACAAGACCAGGCACGTGTCGTCGGGCATCACGCAGACGCGCGCGCAGATCTTCGCCGAGTACAACCAGGAAGTGCCGGCCGAGTTCCAGCTGACCGACGCCAATCCGATCCGGATCCTGGCACCGGGCAAGGCGGCGTTCGACACCAACCAGCCGCAAGGCCACTACTTCGACAGCTACATCGACGAGTCGTGGGCTTACTACCAGAACCACGTGTTGCAGATGACCATCGGCAACAAGCAGTTCGAAGGCACGGTGATCGACGGCGTGCTGACCTTCACCCACACCAACTGGGCCGACACCAAGGAAGCGGACGAGCCGGAAGGCATGCTCTTCAAGGTGGAGAAGCCGACCACGCAGGCTGTCCTGGAAGGCAAGGACCAGCTCGCGCGTTCGAACGACCCGTGGGGCGTGGAAGGCCAGCTGGAAGCCCAGATCTGCGCCGCGTTCAACCGTCACGTGATGGAAGACACGACGACCTGGAAGGATCCGGCCTCGTTCTACCAGCAGTCGCCGGCGAACTACTATTCGCGCTTCTGGCACCTGCACGGCGTGAATGGCAAGGCGTACGGTTTCGCGTACGACGATGTATCCGACCAGAGCTCGACGCTGATCGAGACCCAGCCGGAACATCTCGAACTCGGGATCGGCTTCTAAGCGGTAGCCCGGGAAACCGGTGATAAAAGAAAAGGGGCGGTGGAGAAATCCACCGCCCCTTTTCTTTGGGAGCCTTGACTGTTCAAGAGCCCTACTCTTAAAGCGAGCGAGCCAAGAGATTTACTCTTTAGCGAGCAAGCCCTTTGTGGGAGCCGCTTCAGCGGCGATGGGAGCTAGCGACAACATTGCCCGCTGCCGCGGGATCGCCGGCACAGCCGGCTCCCACAATCCGCGGCACATCAGATTCCCACAACCTGCGGCATAGCCGGCACCGAGCGAGCCCTTTGTGGGAGCCGCTTCAGCGGCGATGGGTGCTAGCGACAACATTGCCCGCTGCCGCGGGATCGCCGGCATAGCCGGCTCCCACAATCCGCGGCGCATCCGCCGCTGGTCACTCCTCGGGTGAGGATGCTTCCAGTTCCTTCAGCAAGCGATAGATCTCGCGGAACGCGTGCAGCGGCTTGTTCGCTTCGCGCTCGGCTTTCGCCTGGCGTACCAGTGAGCGCAGGTGCTGCCGGTCGAGGTCGGGGTACTGGTCGAACAGTTCGCCCAGCGCGACGTCGCCGCCTTCCAGCAAACGTTCGCGCTTCGCTTCCAGGCGATGCATGTGCGCCGCTTCCTGGCGCTGCCGATCGCGGTCTTCGCCAAGCGCCGCGCGCACGTCGGCGAACGCCTCGTCGCCATGCTTGCGCATCTTCTTGGCGAGGAAGGCCAACTGGCGCTTGCGCGCACCGTGCGCCGTGATTTTCCGCGTGTGGCCGATCTCCTCGACAACGTCCTCTGGCAGGTTCAGCTTCGGAATGCGGCTGGGCGGCAGTTCCATGAGCTGGCCGGCGAGCTTCAGGATATCCAGGGCATTGCGGCGCAGTTCGCTACGGCTGGGGCCGAAGTCTTCTTCGTCTTCGGCGTTCGGGCGGTCATCGAAAGGCTTCATTTCATGGCATCCGTGATGGACTGGAAATCGTCCGCCTCGCGTTCGAACGTGAAGCGGGGGAACGTCTTGCCGTCGCGCTCGACCGTTTCGGCGAACATCGTGGCGGGACGCACCCAAAGTCGGTGCTGGTCGTAGAGGTCCTGGTAGATGACCATTTCCTCCATCGACTCGCTGTGCAGGGCGGTGCCCAGCACGCGGTAGGGCATGCCCTTGAAGTGGCGGTAGTAGCCGACACGGACGCTCATACGGTATTCCATGGCACCATGGGCGGTGCGTTGCTTTTGATCGGGTGACGCTGGCCCCATCTCATCGGGATTGGCCGCGTACGGCCTGCCATTCTAACCCCCAGCCCCCGGGAAGCCCACGTGAGCCAAGTTTCCACCGTCGACACCAGCCACCAGGACCTCGACCGCCTCGCCAGCCTGGCCGAGGACACCATTCGCCGCGCGCGTGCCGCCGGGGCCACCCAGGCCGAGGTTTCCGCCAGCGTCGACGTCGGCCTGAACGTGAACGTGCGCCTGGGCGAGGTGGAGACGGTCGAGCACACGCGCGACCGCGGTTTCGGCCTGACCGTCTATTTCGGCCAGCGCAAGGGCTCGGCGAGCACCGCCGACCTGCACCCGGATTCCATCCAGGCAACCATCGAGCAAGCCTGCGCCATCGCGAAGTTCACCGAGGAAGACCCGGCCTCGGGGCTGGCCGACGCCGAGCGCATGGCCACGTCGTTTCCGGACCTCGACCTGTGGCACCCCTGGGACCTCGACGTGGATCGCGCCATCGAGCTCGGCCAGGACATCGAGGATGCCGGCCGTGCCATCGCCGGGATCACGAATTCGGACGGTTCCAGCGTCAGCGCGAGCCAGAGCCTGTCGGTGTACGCCAACTCCCACGGTTTCCTGGGTCGCGAGCGCGGCACCCGGCACTCGTTGTCCGTCGCCCTGATCGCGGGCGACGACGATGGCATGCAACGCGACTACTGGTACGACAGCGTCCGCCATGCGGGCGACTTCATGGATCCCGCCGAGATCGGCCGCAAGGCCGCCGAGCGCACGCTGTCACGACTCGGCGCCCGCCGCCTGGGCACGCGTCAGGCCCCCGTGCTTTTCGCACCCGAGGTGTCGCGCTCGCTGCTCGGCCATCTGCTCGGTGCGGTGAGCGGCGGCTCGCTGTACCGCCGTTCCAGCTTTCTCGTGGACCACGCCGGCAAGCAGATCCTGCCTTCATGGTTCCGCCTGGACGAAAAGCCGCTGATTCCACGCGGGCTGGCCTCGTCCGTATTCGACGCCGAAGGCGTGGCCACGCTGGATGCGCCGCTGGTGGTGGATGGCGTGCTCCAGCGTTACATCCTGGGCAGCTATTCGGCCCGCAAGCTGGGCCTGTCGTCCACCGGCAACGCTGGCGGCGTGCACAACCTGTTTGTGAAGACGGGTGACGACGACTTCGCCGGCATGCTGCGCAAGCTCGGCACGGGCCTGCTGGTGACGGAAGTGATGGGGCAGGGTGTGTCGATCGTCACCGGCGACTATTCCCGCGGTGCCTCGGGCTTCTGGGTGGAAAACGGCCAGATCGCCTATCCGGTCGAGGAGATCACGATCGCCGCCAACCTCCGCGACATGTACGCGAACCTGGTCGCTGTCGGCAACGACGTGGACCGCCGCTCGCATATCCTGACGGGGTCGTGGCTCATCGAGAAGATGACGATCGCAGGCGAGTAAGCCGCCATGGGGCGCCCTGGCGCCCCATGTGCCGCAAGTCGCCTTGACATGCGGCTGGCCGGATCGGACAGTTGGCGCGACATCGCCCACGGAGTTCCACCATGAGTACGCCGTCCGATCAGGTTCCGCCGCCGCCACCGCCGTCCCCGCCGCCGTACGAGCCCACCGGTCCCGTGGCATCCAGCACCGATGACAAGAACATCGCGATGCTGACCCATCTATCGGGCATCATTTTCAGCATCATCGTTCCGCTCATCGTCTGGCTGGTCCACAAGGACCGCGCGGACAAGAGCTACCTCGTCACCGAGGCCAAGGAAGCGTTGAATTTCCAGATCACCGTGCTCATCGGTTACGTGATCTGCTGGGTGCTCGCCTTCGTCATCATCGGCGCGTTCCTCACGCCGCTGCTGTGGCTGTTCAACCTGGTGTTCTGCATCATCGCGGCCATCAGGGTGAGCCAGAACGGCACGTATCGCTATCCGTTCGCGTTGCGATTGATCGCCTGACAGGGAGTCGATCGTCGTCCGGAAAAGGCCGCTGATGCGGCCTTTTCTTTTTCAGTGGGCGCGCAACGCCGAGTAGCGTGCCAGGTCGGCCAGCCACTCACCGCGTTCGCCCAGGGGCGCGATGGCTTCCAGCGCCTCGTCAACGAGGTTGGCGAGGCGCACTCGCGACGCATCGAGACCGATGATCGAAGGGAATGTCGGTTTGTCCGCCGCCGCATCCTTGCCTGCGGTCTTGCCGATCACGGCGGATTCGCCTTCGACATCGAGGATGTCGTCGCGCACCTGGAAAGCGAGCCCGATGGCGTGGCCGTACCGTTCGAGACGCGAGAGCAACGCGGGATCGGAGCCGCCGGCGGCGAGCGCGCCCAGCTTGATCGACGCGCGGATGAGGGCACCTGTCTTGTACGCGTGCATGCGCTCGAGGTCGTCGAGCGAGAGACGCTGGCCGACCGCGGAAAGATCGAAGGCCTGGCCGCCGGCCATGCCTTCCGCACCGCATGCGGCGCCGAGCGTGCGCAGCATGGCGATGCGCTGGCTCGCGTCGTCGCCTTCGTGGGGCGTGGCGAGAATCTCGAAGGCGAGTGCCTGCAACGCGTCGCCAGCAAGGATCGCCATCGCCTCGCCAAACACGATGTGGCAAGTGGGCCGGCCACGGCGCAGGGCATCGTCGTCCATCGCGGGCAGGTCGTCGTGCACCAGCGAATAGGCGTGGATGATTTCGACGGCACAGGCCGGGGCATCCAGGATCGTGCCGTCGCAACCCAGGGCGTGGCCGGCCGCGTAAACGAACAGCGGACGCAGGCGCTTGCCGCCACCGAGCACGGCATAGCGCATCGCGCGGTGCAGGTCGGTGGGGGGAAGGTTTTCGCCGGGCAGTGCGCGCGCAAGCGCGTCGTCAGCCCGGCCGACCAGCGCCTTCAGCGGCGCCGGCAGGTCAATCGATGCGGGAGTCAAAGGGTTCGGCGGTATCGGGGGCTTCGGGGTCGAGAAGCAGGCGAACGCGCAGTTCCGCCTGTTCCAGCGCTGTCTGGCAGTGCCGGTAGAGACCGATACCGCGCTCGAACGACTTCAGCGAATCGTCAAGGCTGAGTTCCCCGCCTTCCATGCGTGTGACCAGTTGCTCCAGTTCGTCCAGCGAATGCTCGAATTCGGCAATCGAGGAGGTAGGCGCGGGGGTGGCGGGGGACTTCGGCATGCCCGCAAAACTAGCTCACATGGCGTTTTCGATCAATCGTCGCGATGCCACACCGGCGATCCACCGGCGGCATCGAACAGGAAATTTCCCTCGTCGGTCCGCCACTTGTCCGCGACGGCGATAACGCGCCCGGCCACCTCGATCAACGGCATGCGTGGCCGATCCCACGGCGGGACACCGCCTGTCTGGAACAGGTCGCGAAGGTGGCGCGTGTGGCGGTCGCCGGCGGGTTTCAGGGTTTCCCCACCTCGACGGTAACGAACCGTCACCCCCGCATCGAGCCTGCCGCCGGAGGGCGCCAGGGTCAGCGTCCCGCCGCCCGGAAGGGGGAGCGGTTCGCCCTGCCAGGTCGCCGACCAGTTCTCGTCGAAGGCTCCCAGGCGGCGCATGGCCCACAAGCGGCCGCGCCAGACGCGTACTTCGGTACCGGCCCAGCCGACGAGGGGCAGGCGTTCGGCGGCGGCCTCGCGGATCTGGCGTTCGAGCACTTCACGCTGCGCGGTCGTGGGGGCAGAGAGACCCGCCGTGTGCAACCAATGCTCCAGCAGCGGCGAGCGCCAGGCCGTCGGAAGGGCAAGCCATCCGCTGGCGTCCAGCGTATCCCGCTCGTCGCGCAGGCGATCGAGCGCTTCCATCCAGGCATCACGCAGCGTATCGGCCGCGTCCCGGCACAAGCGCGCGCTGTGCGTGATGCTGAAAGCCGCCTGCGGCCACTGCGAGGTCAACGCGGGAACGATCGTGCCCCGAAGATAGCCTCGTGCGATACGTGGGTCGTCATTGGACGGATCGTGGATCGTACCCAGCCCGTGTACGGCGACGTGGTCGAGCAACGCCGCACGCGGCAGATCCAGCAGGGGCCGCCACAGTATGCCCGCGCCAAGGGGGCGTTGATCGCGCATGCCCGCGAGTCCTTCGGGACCGGCACCGCGCAGCAATTTAAGCAGGACGGTTTCGACCTGGTCGTCCCGATGGTGCGCAAGGACCAGCCGTTCGCCCGGGCGGATGTCCGCAGCGAATGCCGCCCGCCGGGCACGTCGCGCCGCGGCTTCGATGCCTTCGCCACGCG
>DATNJP010000125.1:0-9959 GCA_035603855.1 Luteibacter sp.
CCTCGCCTGCGCTACCGGCCCCGAGGGTGACCCCCGCCGGCTCTTCCACACCCTGAGGTGTCATGTGGGCGAGCACACCGCTCGCTAGCTGATGGGTCGAGCACCCAGCTCGCTTCTGTCTTTATGCTCTTGTGGGAGCCGCTTCAGCGGCGATCCCGCGGCAGCGGGCCAGTCCTTGGCAAGCACCCATCGCCGCTGAAGCGGCTCCCACATTCACACTCACACTCATGCCCACAGTCAGCCACTGGGACTCAGTTCCGGGATTGCGAGCGGTGCTCTCCCCTCAACTCACCTCAGTGCTCGGAAGAGCCGGCGGGTACCACCCTCGGGGCCGGTAGCCGTAGGCGAGGGCAGCGAGTGGAAAAAGCCCGTAGGGGGTCGGCCAGGGATGGCCGGCCGTTTCCGCTGAGACAGGAAGTCGAATCGGAAACCTCCACTCGCAGCCCGACCCGGCCCGAAGGGCAAAAGATAAACGGCCGCTCTTCGCGGCCCTTCCTTGGCGGGTCGCCGCAGGCGTGGCCCCGAGGGTGGTACCCGCCGGCTCTTGCGACGTCGCCGCACGACGAGCAAACCGCGATGCCGAAGGCGAGCCCACCCCAAACGCAGCGCAAAAAAAAGCCCCGTTTCCGGGGCTTTCTAGTTCGATCAGTAATCGCGTTTCTTGCGCGGAGGCTTGCCGCCGCCGGGTGCGCCGCCTGGGCGGGCGCCCGAGGGGCGGAAGCCGCTGCGCTGCGGGGGACGGGATGCACCGCCACCACCACTACCGCTTTGCGGGGTTTCCTTGCCATCCCACTCAGCGATCTTCAGCTGTTGCTGGGCAACCCATACCTTCTTCAGGTGGTTGAAGGTCTCCGGTGGCATGCCGTCCGGGAGATCGATCAGGCTGTAATCGTCGCGGATGCTGACGCGGCCGATGAACTTCGCTTCCACGCCACCTTCGTTCGCGATCGCGCCGACGATGTTGCCCGGCTTCACGCCGTGCTCGTGGCCGACTTCGATGCGGTACGTGCGCTTGCCGTTCTCGGTGACATGAGGACGCGGCTGGCGCATGCCTTCGCGGACCGGGCGGCGGTCGTTGAACTCGCCACCACCGTCACGTGACGGGCGCTCGCGATCGAAGTCGCGCTGCGGACGCTCGCGGTCGTACTCGCGCGGCGGGCGTTCGGTGTATTCGCGCTTCGCGGGAGGCTCGAGCAGCAGCGGCTGGTCGCCCTGGGCGATGCGGGCCAGCGCGGCGGCGATCTCGATCGCCGGCACGTTGTGCTCCTGCTCGTACTTCTCGACCAGCTGCTGGAACAGGCCGAGGTCGCCGGTGGCGAGGATGTCCGTGATCTTCTGGTTGAACTTGTTGACGCGGGTGTCGTTCACCGCTTCGATCGTCGGCAACTGCATCTGCTCGATCGGCTGGCGCGTGGCGCGTTCGATCTGGCGGAGCAGGTTCTTCTCGCGCGGCGTGACGAAGAGGATCGCCTCACCACTGCGACCGGCGCGGCCGGTGCGGCCGATGCGGTGCACGTACGACTCGGTGTCGTGCGGGATGTCGTAGTTCAGCACATGGCTGATGCGCTCCACGTCGAGACCGCGGGCGGCGACGTCGGTGGCGATCAGGATGTCGAGCTTGCCCGTCTTCAGCTGGTCGATGACGCGCTCGCGCTGAGCCTGCGCGATGTCGCCGTTGATCGCCGCTGCCGCGAAGCCGCGTGCCTGCAACTTGCTGGCGAGTTCTTCCGTCGCCGACTTGGTGCGTGCGAAGACGATCATCGCGTCGAAGCTTTCGGCTTCGAGGATGCGCGTGAGCGCGTCGAGCTTATGCACGCCGCTGACCCACCAGTAACGCTGGCGAATGTTCGCCGCGGTGGTGGTCTTGTTCTTGATCGTGACCTCGACCGGTTCCTTCAGGTAGGTCTGCGCGATGCGGCGGATGGGTGCCGGCATGGTCGCGGAGAACAGGGCCACCTGACGGCTCGCGGGCGTCGCCTGAAGCAGCTTCTCGACGTCGTCGATGAAGCCCATGCGAAGCATTTCGTCGGCCTCGTCGAGCACCATGAAGCGCAGGCCGGACAGATCCAGCGTGCCCTTGTCGAGGTGGTCGATGACACGGCCGGGCGTGCCCACGATGACCTGGGCGCCGCGCTTCAGGCCCTGCAGCTGCGGACCGTAGCTCTGGCCGCCGTAGATCGGCAGCACCTGGAAGCCGGGCAGGTAGGTGGCGTACTTCTGGAAGGCCTCGGCCACCTGGATGGCGAGTTCGCGCGTGGGTGCGAGCACCAGCGCCTGCGGCTTGTTGCCGGCCTTCAGGTCGATGCGCGAAAGCACCGGCAGCGCGAACGCCGCGGTCTTGCCGGTACCGGTCTGCGCCTGGCCGATGACGTCACGGCCTTCGAGCAGGGCCGGGATGGTGGCGGCCTGGATGGGGGAGGGGGTCTCGTAGCCCACTTCGGTCAGCGCGCGCACGACGTTAGCGTCGAGCGCGAGCGCGCTGAAACCGGGCAGGGCCGGAGCGTTATCTGTATCGGGGGATGACATGGCGACCTCGAAAGGGGCGCGGCGGCGACATTCGGCGCCGGGCAGTAAACGTATTGTAGCAGCGATATGCGTGGGTTGCCGTGGGCCGTGGCCGTATGTCGCGACGGCGTTACACTCTTCGGTCAGCTTTCCGTAAGGCACAGGACTATGACGGCGATCGAGACGGTCTCGGAACAACACTGCTTCGGCGGCGTGCAGGGCTTTTATTCCCATGCCTCGGAGGTTTGCGGCGGCCCCATGCGCTTCGCCGTCTACCTGCCTCCCGCGGCGGAGCAGGGTCCCGTTCCCGTGCTCTGGTTCCTGGCCGGCCTGACCTGCACGGCCGAGACCTTCACGATCAAGGCCGGCGCCCAGCGCGTGGCCGCCGAGCTGGGGCTGGCTCTGGTGATGCCGGACACCAGCCCGCGCGACACGGGACTGGCCGGGGCGACGGGCGACTGGGAGTTCGGTGAAGGCGCCGGTTTCTACCTCGATGCCACGGAGACGCCGTGGAACGAGCGCTTCAGGATGTACAGCTACGTGGTGGACGAACTGCCGCGTCTCGTGGGTGGCCACTTCCCGCTGGACATGGGGCGCCAAGGGATTTTCGGCCATTCGATGGGGGGCCACGGTGCGCTCACGCTGGCGTTGCGCAACCCGGGCCGTTATCGCTCGCTGTCGGCCTTCGCGCCGATCGTCGCGCCCGCCGCCGTGCCCTGGGGCGAGAAGGCTTTTTCGCGCTACCTGGGGAACGACCAAGCCGCCTGGACGAAGCACGATGCGACCCGCCTCGTGCAGGCAGGCGCGCGCTTCGACGGCACGATCCTCATCGAGCAGGGCGAGGCCGACGGTTTCCTCGTGAACCAGCTGCAGCCGCAGCGCTTCGAAGCGGCCTGCGAAGAAGCCGGCCAGGCGCTCGACCTGCGCATGCGTCCGGGTTATGACCACAGCTACTACTTCATCCAGACCTTTATCGAGGATCATCTCCGCCACCATGCGAAAGTGCTTGCCGCATGAGTGAACCGATCCGGATGCGCACGTCGCGCACGGTGATCCGCCTGCTCGACGTGGAAGAGGCGGAGCTGCTTCAACGCTACCGCGTTGAGAACCGTGAACACCTCGCTCCGTGGGAACCCCTGCGCACTGAATCGCATTACTCGCTGGAGGGCTGCCGCCAGGCCATCGAGGCAGGTCTCGAAGCGGCGCGCGCCGATCGCGGATACCCATTCGCCGTGTTGACGCCCGACGGCACGGAGATGATCGCGAGCTTCACCTTCGCGAACGTCGTGCGCGGGGTGTTCCAGGCCTGCCATCTCGGTTATGGCGTCGCGCGCCGCCACGAAGGCAAGGGCCTGATGTTCGAAGCCATCGATGCGGGCGTGCGCTACGCGTTCGGCCCGCTGGATTTCCACCGTGTCATGGCGAACTACATGCCGCGCAATGAGCGTAGCGGACACCTGCTCGAACGTCTCGGCTTCGAGAAGGAGGGCTACGCGAAGCGTTACCTGAAGATCGACGGCCTGTGGGAGGACCACGTCCTCACGGCGAAGATCAGAACGCAGGGCTGAGCGGCGACTCGCTGGATTCCGGTGCCTTGCGCCCCGCGGTGAACAGGGCTCGCCATGCGTTGCGCTCTTGCCATGCGAGTAGCAGGTAGATGGCCAGCACGAGCAGGTGCGGTCCCAGTGTGTGGCCTTCGGTGACGAAGTGGTAACCGAAGATCACGACGACGGGCGCGGCAAGCATGAGCAGCGCCAGAGGCACGAGTCGCGCCGCCATGAGGGCGACGCCGGCGTAAACGAAGATCACGCCAATCAAGGGCATCACGAAACCACTGGCTTCCAGCCCCGCGATGAAGGCGCGGCCCGCTGTCGTATGCGGTGCGGGCGGTTGCCAGAACGCGAAGATGTGGTTGAGGCCGGAAAACGTGAAGAAGGCGCCGAAAACCGTGCGCAGCACGGCGACGCTGTAACGATGAATTCGGGTCATGCCGGGAACTACCTGGTGGGAGGACCTGCCACCACCCATGATCCGGATTGCCGCATGGGCGAACCATCGCCCATGCGGCTAGGCCATCAGGCCTTGTTCGTGGCCGGGCCGCGACGCTGGCGACGGCGCTTGTGGCTGCCGGTGCTCTCGCCCGTGCCCGCGGCCGAATGGCCGTGCGGACGGTGCGCCGGCGGACGACCGCCGCCGTTGCCGCCACCCTGGCGTGCCTGGCCGTTGCCGCCGGGACGGCCCTGGCCGCCGCCGCTCTGCGAGCGCGGCTGACGCTGCTGGCCGCCACCCTGCTTCGGACGCGGCGCGCCGGCATCGAGGCGGAGCGGGCTGCTGGGCTCATAGCCGGCCACGTTCACGATCTCGAGATCGGCCTTGAGCAGGCGGCCGATGTCACGCAGCAGGCCCGATTCGTCGTGGCTTACCAGCGAGATGGCTTCACCGGTGGAGCCGGCGCGGCCGGTGCGGCCAATGCGGTGCACGTAATCCTCGGCGACCATGGGCAGGTCGAAGTTGATCACGACCGGCAACTGGTCGATGTCGATGCCGCGAGCGGCGATGTCCGTCGCGACCAGCACCGTGATGCGGCCGGTCTTGAAGTCGGACAGTGCGCGGGTACGGGCGTTCTGGCTCTTGTTGCCGTGGATCGCCGCAGCCTTGATGCCGGACTGTTCCAGGTGGCGGACAAGCTTGTCGGCACCGTGCTTCGTGCGGCCGAAGACGAGCGTCTGGCGACGGCTGTCCTGGGCGAGGATGTGGAGCAGCAGATCGCGCTTGGTCGCGGCATCCACCGGGTGCACGCGGTGCGTGACCGTGTTGGCGACGGTGTTGGCCGGCGCGGTGGAGATTTCGCGCGGGTTGCGCATGAACTGCTGGGCAAGCGCCTTGATCTCGGGCGCGAACGTGGCCGAGAACAGCAGCGTCTGGCGCTCCTTCGGCACGGCGGCGAGGATGCGCTTCAGCGCCGGCAGGAAGCCCATGTCGAGCATGCGGTCGGCTTCGTCGAGCACCAGCACGTCGACCTTGGACAGGTTCACCGAACGCTGCTGCATGTGGTCGATGAGGCGGCCCGGCGTGGCGACGACGATGTCGACACCGCGGCGCAGCGCGTGCAGCTGGTTGCCCATGCCGACGCCGCCGAAGATGACGGTGCTGGAGAGCGGAAGATACTTGCCGTAGTCGCGCAGGTTGTCCTGCACCTGGGCGGCGAGCTCGCGCGTCGGGGTGAGGATCAGGGCGCGGATCGGACGGCCCTTTTCACCGCGCACTTCGTTGGCGATGCGCTGGAGAAGCGGCAACGCGAAAGCGGCGGTCTTGCCGGTACCGGTCTGGGCGGCGGCCATCAGATCGTGGCCGGCGATGATCTCGGGAATGGCGGCGGCCTGGATGGGCGTCGGCTTTGCATAGCCGGCCTCGGACAACGCGCGCAGCAACGCGGGCGCAAGGCCCAGCGAATCGAAAGACATGGAGAAACTCCTGCGTGACTCGAGCGTTCCCTGGAACCGCGCTGCGAGTTATGGATTTGGCGGCCGCTAACCGTGACGAAGACAGCAGGCTGGCCGGTGTCGTGCGCGCTTCCGGGGGTGGGGGAACGGGCGGGAAAATCTCCACGCCGGGGGTCCGCAAGGGAGTCGGAGCGCAAGCACGACCCGCCGAGTATACCTTATTGCGGCGCACAATGGGCGATGTGTCGGCCGGCGCCTGCCCGGCCGGTCAATCCCGCCGGGAAGCCGTCATCAGATAGCTGTTGTAGGGGGTGCGGCCGAACAGCGGCCGGAAATCGACCCGGATGCCCCGGGGCTCGAGCACCCCGCGGATGTCGTCCTCGGTCGGGAAATACTGCGCGCCCCCCGGTATCCAGCCCACCGCCTTGATGAATTTTTCCTCCCACACGGTGGCGCGGTAGCGCCAGGAGCCATCGCGGATGACGTTGCGCAGGATCAGGACGCCGTCGTCCGCCAGGTGGTCGACGGCGAACGAGAGCAGTTCGCCCTGGCGTTCGCGCGGCAGGTAGTGGAGGACATCGAGCATGGCCACATGGCCACGCAATGGTTGCGGCGTGGCGGCATCCACTTCGCGCAGGGCGATCTCGTCGCCGAGTCCGGCGCGTTCGGCGGCATCGCGGCCCATCGTGATCTTGCGTGCGTCGTGGTCGAGGCCGACATAGCCGTCCAGCGCATCGCAGGCGTGCAGGTAATGACCCAGCAGGCCGAGGCCGCAACCGATGTCGAGCAGCGGCAGGCGCCGTCCCGCGATGGCCTTCGCGGTGGCGGCATACACGGGATCGGTGGCGAGCTTTCCGTGGATGTAGATGCGATCGCCGCGGCGGCTGAAGCGGTCGGCGATGCGCCGCCGGGTGCGACTGTCAGGAATCATGGCTGTCCGTCCATAGAGAAGGGCCGGGCGCGCGATGCGCCCGACCCCCGATACTAGCGCTGTTGCTGCGGCTGTTTGCTCTTGTTGACGTAGGCTTCGTATTCGCCCTGGTCGACCTTGCCGTCGTGGTTCTTGTCCGCTTCCGTGAAGTGCGCCCGCAGCTCCTTGAGGGAGTCGTTGTCTTTCGGGATGTCGCTGCGCTTCAGCACCTTGCCATCCTTGCTGATCTCGGAAAACGCGGGAGGCCCGCTGGCGTCGTCCGACTGGGGCTGCGGCTGCGCGAATGCGGTGCCGATGGAAACGCTGGCAAGGACAGCCAGTGAAACGATGGATCGCGAGTACTTCATTGAGTCCTCCGTCTGTCGTGGTGGCAACCAGTCTAATGGGCTGCCGTCATGGCGCCGTGAGGCGCCCGTTGGATAGTAGCGCTGTGCTAGCCTCGGCGCCGCCCGACCGTTGAGGAAATTCTCATGCCGCTTCCTGCCGCGCTGCGCGAACTCGACCACACGCAGCGGCACACCGTGATCGCCAGCTTCCTGGGCTGGACCCTCGACGCCTTCGACTATTTCCTGCTGACCTTCGTGATCCTCGCGGTGGCACACGAGTTCAACGTGCCCAAGCAGGAAGTCACCTACGGTCTTTTCCTGACGCTTGCGGCACGGCCCATCGGCGCGCTGATCTTCGGACGCCTCGCGGATCGCTTCGGACGACGCCCCGTGCTGATGTTCGACATCGTGTTGTTCTCGGTGCTCGAGGTGGCCTGTGCGTTCGCGCCCACGCTCGGCGTCCTGCTCGGCCTTCGCTTCCTGTTCGGCATCGCGATGGGAGGCGAGTGGGGTATCGGCGCGTCGCTGGCGATGGAATCGATTCCCGCGAAGTCGCGCGGCTTCGTTTCTGGCCTGCTGCAAAGCGGTTATCCCTGCGGCTTTTTCCTCGCGGCACTGGCCAACTGGCTGCTGGTCGACCACATCGGATGGCGCGGCCTGTTCGTGGTCGGCGCGTTGCCTGCATTGCTCGTGCTGTACATCCGCCGCAAGGTGCCCGAGTCGCCCGTGTGGGAGGGGCGTCGCACGCAGGCACGCGAGAGCGTGTTCGTGTCGATGCGCGGCCACTGGAAACTCTTCGTGTACCTCATGCTGCTGATGGCGGCGTT
Organism: Luteibacter sp.; assembly: GCA_035603855.1. Taxonomy (GTDB): domain Bacteria; phylum Pseudomonadota; class Gammaproteobacteria; order Xanthomonadales; family Rhodanobacteraceae; genus Luteibacter. Next base: position 8,033 of record DATNJP010000125.1, read on the forward strand.
CAACATGTTCAGCCACGGCTCGCAGGACATGTACCCGACCTTCGTGCAGGAGACGCTGAAGATTCCCGCTGGATCGGGCACGGCTTTCATGCTGACCGCGCTGCTCAATCTCGGCGCGCTGGCCGGCGGCCTGACCTTCGGTTCGCTGTCGGAGCGAATCGGCCGGCGCAAGGCCATCATCATCGCGGCCCTGCTGTCGATACCCGTGATTCCGCTTTGGACCTATGGCGGCTCGTTGCTGCTGCTTGGCCTCGGCGCCTTCCTGATCCAGGTGATGGTGCAGGGCGCCTGGGGCGTGGTGCCGACCCACCTCAACGAGCTGTCGCCGGATGCCGTGCGCGGCACCCTGCCGGGCTTCGCCTACCAGATGGGTAACCTCCTGGCCGCGATCACGGCGACCGCCCAGACCTGGCTGGCCGATCAGCGCGGGGGCGATTTCGCCTTCGCCATGTCCACCTGGATCGCCGCCGTGGCGCTCCTGCTGGCGCTGCTGACCTGGCTTGGGCCCGAGGCCCGGGGCGTCGGCTTTGGCCGGCGCCGCGACCCGACGTGACGCCGGGCCCGGGCACGGCTAAAATCCCCGCTTTTCCTCCGGTAGAAACCAACATGCAGGCTGGCAAGGGCAAGGTCATCTCGTTCCATTACACCCTCACCGTGGACGGCGAGAAGGTCGAAAGCTCGATCGAAGGCGGCGAGCCGCTCTGGATCCTGCTCGGCCACGGCCAGCTCATCCCGGGCCTGGAAGCGGGCCTCGAGGGCAAGTCGGTCGGCGACAAGTTCGACGTCGAGATCGCTCCGGAGCAGGGCTATGGCCAGCGCCAGGAAGGCATGACCCAGCGCGTACCGAAGAAGTACTTCCCGCAGCAGGGCAAGAGCCTGAAGGTCGGCGACAGCACCGTGCTCTCGCTGAAGGAAGGCGGCAACCGCGTGGTCGTCGTGCAGAAGATCGGTTCCAGCGTCGTCGACATCGACCTGAACCACCCGATGGCCGGCAAGACGCTCAACTTCAACATCGACGTGCAGACCGTCCGCGACGCTTCGGAAGAAGAGATCGCCCACGGCCACGCGCACCCGAACGGCGACGCCGCTCACTGAGCGGGTTGTGCAGCGGTGAAAACAAAGGCGCCTTCGGGCGCCTTTTTCATGCGCGCTCCTGTGCCGTCTTGCGGAACAGGTAGCGGCGCGCGCCGAAGATCAGCATCCAGAGCATGAAGGCGACTTCGCCCAGTTGCAGCACCAGGAACAGCGTATCGAGTCGTCCGCTGTCGTAGCCGGGCGCAAGGAAACCGAGCAGGCACTGGGCGATGTACGCGAGCCCATTCAGTGCCAGCCACACGCCGAAAAAACGGGGCAGGAAGCCGGAATGGAACACGAGGATCGCCAGCGGGATCAGCCAGATACCCCAGAGCCATTCCGCCGCCGTGACCACCTGTCCGTGCAGGTGCAGGAAGAGCAGGGCCAGCGCCTCGCGCTGCGCCTTGTCGAAGACATCGAGATACGGCGCACCGTTGATCAAGGCGAGCGCCGCCGCATCGTTGACGGTATTGAGGAAGTAGATCACCGAAGGCAGCAGGCCACCGAGGATCACCATCAGCACCGCCAGTGACCGGTTCACGGGGCTCAGCAGGCGATAGAGCGCGAGTACCACGAAGATCAGGATCGTGCCGACGAAGAGGTCGCTCACGATGCCCCAGCGAAACAACGCTTCATGCGCCGCGATGTTCGCCGCTGTCGCCGAGGGATCGCCGCGCACGACCAGTGTCGTGGGGATATACAGCAGCCTCAGCGGCGCCGCGATCGCCAGAAGGACGTAGAGAAGGCCAGCGATGCGAGCCCGTGTGTGCAACGCACTCATGACGACGTCCCCCGGATGGTGGGCCATGTACGAACAATGCGCCTGCGCACGCCATGGCGCCCCTGCCGGAAG
>DATNJP010000126.1:0-7851 GCA_035603855.1 Luteibacter sp.
CGTCGCCGTGAGCGCGACAAGCTGCAGAACTCGCTGGGCGGCATCAAGGACATGAATCGCCTGCCGGACGCCCTGTTCATCGTCGACATCGGTCACGAAGACATCGCCGTCCAGGAAGCCCGCAAGCTCGGCATCCCGGTCGTCGCCGTCGTCGATACCAACTATGACCCGGCCCTCGTCGACTACGCCATCCCGGGTAACGACGACGCCATCCGCGCGATCCAGCTGTACGCCCGCGCCGCCGCCGACTCGATCCTCGAAGGCAAGGCTGCTTCGCCGAACGCCGCTCGTGGCGACGCCAACGAGTTCGTCGAGCTCGACGAAGAAGGCAACCCGGTCGCGAAGGACAATGCTCCGCGCGGCGACCGTCGTGGCGCCCCGGACAAGAAGGGTGCTCCGCGTCGCGAAGGCGGCCGTGACGGTGGTCGTGGCCGCGCGTAAGCGCCCCACGCCGTCGAGCTCTTCCGTTTCATCCGGCGCCGCGGCACCTCCGCCGCGGCGCTTATCAAAATATTGAGGAATTACCATGGCTGAGATCACCGCAAGCCTCGTCAAGGAACTGCGCGAGCGTTCCAGCGTCGGCATGATGGAGTGCAAGAAGGCACTCGTCGAAAACAACGGCGACATCGAAGCGGCGATGGAATGGCTGCGCAAGAACGGCATGGCCAAGGCTGACAAGAAGGCCGACCGCGTCGCTGCCGAAGGCCTCATCGCCGTCGCGCAGAAGGCCGGCAAGGCCGTGCTCGTCGAAGTCAACAGCGAAACCGACTTCTCCTCGCGCAACGAGAACTTCATCCAGTTCACCAAGGACGTCGCCAACGTCGCCCTCGAGTCCGGCGCCGCCGACATCGAAGCGCTGAAGGCCGCCAAGCTGGGTGACGCCACGGTCGAGGAAGGCGCCAAGGCCCTCACCCTCACCATCGGCGAGAAGTTCGACGTCCGCCGCATGGCCAAGGTCGAGAACGACGGCCCGATCGCCGCTTACTCGCACAACGGCCGCATCGGTGTGCTGGTCGCGCTCAAGGGCGGCTCGGAAGAGCTGGCCAAGGGCATTGCCATGCACGTCGCCGCGATGAACCCCAAGTTCGTCAAGATCGAAGACGTCCCGGCCGATTTCCTCGAGAAGGAAAAGGAAATCGAGCTCTCGAAGGTGACCGAAAAGGACAAGGCCAAGCCGGCCGACATCCTCGACAAGATCGTCTCGGGCAAGGTCAACAAGATCCTCGCCGAAGTGACCCTCGTCGGCCAGCCGTACGTGCTGGACGGTGACGTCACCGTCGCCGAAGCCCTCAAGAAGGGTGGCGCCGAGATCGTCGCCGTGCAGCGCCTCGCTGTCGGCGAAGGCATCGAGAAGGTCGTGGACGACTTCGCCGCCGAAGTCATGAAGCAGGCCGGCCTGGCGTAAGCCTCGCGCACCCGCGTCACCGGAAAGAGCCGCGAGCAATCGCGGCTCTTTTTTTTGCTGTGTGTGGGAGCCGCTTCAGCGGCGATGGGTACTCGCGGCGAACTGGCCCGCTGCCGCGGGATCGCCGGTAAACCGGCTCCCACAGTCACCGGTGAATGGGCGAAAACGCGATACGCGACAGATTTTCACATTCCTGTGATAGCGCCCGCCGGGTTAGACTACGCGCGTTTTGCCCCACACAATCTGGAGATTCCCCATGAGCAATCCGCTGAACCACCGCCGCATCCTGCTCAAGCTCTCCGGTGAAGCCCTCATGGGCGGCGAGGACTATGGCATCGATCCCAAGGTGATCGGCCGGCTGGCGAAGGAAATCCTCGAAGTGCGGGACGCCGGTGTACAGGTCGGTGTGGTGATCGGTGGCGGCAACATCTTCCGCGGCGCCGGCCTGGCCGCCTCGGGCATGGACCGCGTCACCGGCGACCACATGGGCATGCTCGCCACCGTGATGAATGCACTGGCCATGCAGGACGCCATCGAGAAGCTCGGCGGCGAAGCCCGCACCATGAGCGCCATCAAGATCAACGAGGTCTGCGAAGACTTCATCCGCCGCCGCGCGATCCGCCACCTCGAGAAGGGCCGCGTCGCCCTCTTCGCCGCGGGTATCGGCAACCCGTTCTTCACCACCGACTCCGCCGCCGCCCTGCGCGCCGTGGAAGTCGGCGCCGACCTGCTGCTCAAGGCCACCAAGGTCGACGGCGTTTACTCGGCCGATCCCAAGCGCGACCCGACCGCCGAGCGCTACGAACACCTCACCTACAACCAGGTAATCGAGCGCCGCCTCGAAGTGATGGACACCGCCGCCATCGCCCTGTGCCGCGAGAACAAGCTGCCGCTGCGGATCTACGACATGACCCAGCCGGGCACCCTCATGCGGATCATGAAGGGCGAGCCGGTAGGCACGCTCGTCAACGGCGGCTGACCCGGGCCAACCCGGGGCCGCTTTGCGCGGTGCGGCACGGGCGTGCCGCCCGCGCTGCTATACTCGCTTGCTGACCAGATTTGCCGGAATTATGCCCATGATCAACGACATCAAGGCCGATGCCCAGACCCGCATGGGCAAGAGCATCGACTCGCTCAAGCATGACCTGAAGACCATCCGTACCGGTCGCGCCAACCCGTCGATCCTCGACAATATCGTGGTGCCGTATTACGGCACGCCGACGCCGCTGGCGCAGGTCGCCAACGTGACCACGCCCGACGCGCGCTCGCTGTCGGTCAAGCCCTTCGACAAGAGCATGGTCGGCCCGATCGAGAAGGCCATCATGGCGTCCGACCTCGGCATCACGCCGACGACGATGGGCATGGACATCCGCCTGAATTTCCCGCCGCCGACCGAGGAGCGCCGCAAGGAGCTCGCCAAGAGCGTGGCGAAGGAAGGCGAGGCCGCCAAGGTCGCCATCCGCAATGTCCGCCGTGATGCCGTCCAGCATGTCGACAAGCTGCTGAAGGACAAGGCCATCACGGAAGACGACAAGAAGCGCGCCGACGACGACATCCAGAAGCTGACCGACAAGTTCGTCAAGGAAGTCGACGACGTGGTCAAGGAAAAGGAAAAGGAGCTGATGGCGCTCTGACGCGCCATCGGATCCCGCCCATGGCAGAAAGGGCCGCCGCCCGGGTACCCCGTCATCTCGCCATCGTGATGGACGGGAACGGCCGCTGGGCGAAACAGCGTTTTCGCCCACGCACTTTCGGGCATCGTGCGGGGCAAAAGGCGGTTCGCGAGGCCGTCGAGTTCTGCTTGCGCCGTGGCATTGCTTCACTGACGCTCTTCGCCTTCTCCAGCGAGAACTGGCAGCGCCCGGCCACCGAGGTCTCGGCGCTGATGGAGCTCTTCCTGAAGGCCATCGACAAGGAAGTGGACGAACTGCACGGCAATGGCGTGCGCGTCCGCTTCGTCGGCGACCTGGACGGCTTCGCGCCGGAACTGCGCGCCCGCATGCTCGGCGCCATGGAGCGAACCGAAGGCAACACCGCGCTCAACCTCAATGTGGCCGTGAACTACGGCGGCCGCTGGGACATCGCGCACGCGGCGCGCCTGGCCGCAGAGGCCGTGGCCCGTGGCGAACTCGCCGCCGCCGACATCGACGAGGCCCGCCTGCACGGTTACACCTGCCTCGCCGACCAGCCGCCGCTCGACCTGTTCATCCGCACGGGTGGCGAGCGCCGCGTCAGCAACTTCCTGCTCTGGCAGATCGCCTATGCCGAGCTCTATTTCACCGACACCCTGTGGCCCGACGTCGACCAGGCCTGCCTCGACGAGGCCCTCGACGACTATGCCCGCCGCGAGCGCCGTTACGGACGCACCGGTGAACAGGTCGCCACGGGCTGACGCCGGAACCCCATGCTGAAACAACGCATCACCACTGCAGCGATCCTCATTCCGCTGGTCCTGGCCCTGATCCTGCTGCCTCCGACGGGGTTCTTTGCCGCGCTGATCGCCATCGTCTTCGTGGGCGCCGCGTGGGAATGGAGCATGCTGGCCGGCTGCCGTACCCCGGCGGGCCGCGGCATCGTCGCCGCCGCTGCCGCCGCCATCTTCGTCGCCCTGTTGATCGTACGTACCCCCGGCCTGTTGACCGTGCTCACCCTCGCCGGTGTCGCCTGGTGGATCGGCTGCTGCTTCTGGCTGCGCCATTTCACCTTCGCCGCCGCGCCGAACGCCGAGAACCGCATGCTCAAGCTGGGTGCCGGCGCGCTCGTCATCGTGCCGACCCTCGCCGCCGCCATCGCCATGCACAGTAGTGTGCGCGGCAACTGGTGGACCCTGCTTTCCCTCGTCATCGTGTGGGCGGCGGATACCGGCGCGTATTTCAGTGGCCGTCACTTCGGCCGCCGCAAGCTGGCACCGCGGATCAGCCCGGGGAAGACCTGGGCCGGCGTCTACGGCGCCGTGCTGGCCGGCAGTTTCGTCGCCGTGCTGGGTGGCTTCCTGATCGGCGTACGCGACGGCGGCCAGCTGATCGGCCTTCTGGTGCTCGGCATCGTCACCGTGGGTATCGCGGTCGTGGGCGATCTCTTCGAGAGCCTCATGAAGCGCCACGCCGAGGTCAAGGATTCGGGCAACCTGTTCCCGGGCCACGGCGGCCTGCTCGATCGCCTCGACAGCGTCTTCGCGGCCCTTCCGGTGTTCGCTGCCGGCAAGCTGCTGCTGGGCCTTTAAGCCATGGCTCTCCGTCAGGTCGCGGTTCTCGGCGCCACCGGCTCCATCGGCGGCAGCACACTCGACGTCATCGCACGGCATCCGGGGCGCTTCCGCGCCAGCGTACTGGTGGCTAACCGGGACAGCGAAGGCCTCGCGAAGCTGTGCGAACGCTTCCGCCCCGACCTCGCGATCATCGCGGACCCGGCGATGGAAGCCGACCTGGCCCGTCGACTCGCCGCCGCGGGCATCCGTTGTGACGTGGCTTCCGGCGCGGAAGCCGTGACCACCGCGGCCGCCGGCCCGCTCTGCGACACCGTCGTGGCGGCGATCGTTGGCGCGGCCGGACTGGATTCCACGCTGGCCGCCGCGCGCGCTGGCAAGCGCCTGCTGCTGGCGAACAAAGAGTCCATCGTCATGGGCGGCGCCCTGCTGCTCGAGGCCCTGCGCCAGGGCGGCGGCGACCTCATCCCGGTCGATTCCGAACACAACGCCATCTTCCAGTGCCTGCCCGGCGGCCGGCCCGACCTGGGCCGCGCCGGTGTGCGCCGCCTCATCCTCACGGCTTCCGGCGGCCCCTTCCGCGGCCGGACACGTGCCGACCTCGGCACGATCACGCCCGACGAAGCGTGTGCCCACCCGAAGTGGTCCATGGGCCGGAAGATCTCGGTCGACTCGGCCACGCTGATGAACAAGGGCCTCGAGGTGATCGAGGCGCACCACCTGTTCGCCGCGCCGGTCGACGCCATCGAAGTCGTCGTGCATCCGCAGAGCCTGGTCCATTCGATGGTCGACTACGTCGACGGTTCGGTACTGGCCCAGCTCGGCAACCCGGACATGCGCACCGCCATCGCGTGCGCACTGGCCTGGCCGGAGCGTATCGAGGCGGGGGTGGCCCCGCTGGACCTGGCGGCCCATGCCCGCCTGGACTTCGAGAAGCCCGATACCGACACCTTCCGCTGCCTGGCCCTGGCCTTCGAGGCCCTGCGCGAGGGCGGCGACGCCACGGCCATCCTCAACGCCGCCAACGAGGTCGCCGTGGACGCCTTCCTGGCCGGGACCCTCCCCTTCCTCGGCATCGCCGAGATCGTCGAACGGGTTCTTGAGGAACTGCCGGCCGAACCCGTGGTCGATGTCCAGACCCTCGTGGCACGCGACGCGGAGGCACGCCGGGCGGCCCGGGGCGTGCTCCACCGCGCTTACTGCTAAACTCGCTCCACCCCAACGCTTTTTTATCCGAGATCCCTCCTCCCCGATGAGCCCCGTCCTAGGTTCCGTGTTCTGGCTGCTGGTAACGCTTGGCGTGCTGGTGACCTTCCACGAATTCGGCCACTACTGGGTCGCGCGCCGCTGTGGCGTCAAGGTGCTGCGCTTCTCGGTCGGTTTCGGCCGCCCGTTGTGGCGTCGCGTGGCGAAGGACGGCACGGAATACCAGATCGCCGCTATTCCCCTCGGTGGCTACGTGAAGATGCTGGACGCCCGCGAAGGCGACGTCTCGCCGGCCGAGCGCAGCGAGGAATTCACCGGCAAGTCCGTGTGGAAGCGTATCGCCATCGTCGCCGCCGGTCCGGCATTCAATCTCATTTTCACCATCGCGGCGTTCTGGGCGATGTACATGATCGGCAAGCCCGACGTGGCCCCTGTCATTACGGCTGACCCCGGCAGCGTCGCCGCCGTGGCGGGCGTCCGTCCGGGCGATCGCATCGTCGCCATGAACGGCGATCCGGTCGGGAACTGGAGCGATGCCACCGAGGTGCTCGCCAACGGCCTGCTGGGCAACGACCCCCTGCCTATCCGCGTCACCGGCGCCGATGGCGCCCAGCGCGACGTCGTGCTGCCGCTGCAGAACCTCAATGCCAACGGCGACATCGGCAAGCGCTTCGCGCAGTTGGGCCTCGGCCTGCAGCTTCCCGCCGTCGTCGGCCAGGTCGTCCCGGGCGATCCCGCCTCGCTTGCCGGCATCCGCATCGGCGACCGCATCCTCAGCGTCAACGGCAAGCCAGTCACCGACTTCGGCGACTTCACCAAGCTCGTTCCCGAGCAGGCCGCCATCGCGCCGAAGATCGCCGTGGCCGTCCAGCGCGACGGCCAGACCCGCACCTTCGATATCACCGCCCGGATGAAGTCCGAGCAGGGCCAGCCCACCCGCTGGCTGGTCGGCGTCGCCCCCAAGCCGATGGAAGAAGCCACGCTTCGCTACGGTCCGGTGCGCGCCTTCAGCGAATCCCTGCGCGCCACCTGGACGGGCACGGCCTCCACGTTCAACCTGATCGGCAAGATGCTCTCGGGCGAGGCCTCCACCAAGAACCTCTCCGGTGTCATCGGCATCGCGCAGGTCGCCAACGACTCCGCCAATCGGGGCCTGGGCTGGTTCCTGAACTTCCTCGCCCTGGTCTCCCTGAGCCTGGCGATCCTGAACCTGCTCCCCATCCCGGTCTTGGACGGTGGACACCTGCTGTATTACCTTATCGAGTTGATCAAGGGCAGTCCGGTCAGCGAACGCACGATGATCGCTGGCCAGTACGTGGGGATCGTCCTCCTGTTCACGCTGATGGGGCTGGCGTTCTTCAACGACATCCAGCGCATGCTCGTCTCGTGACGAGAAACAACCGCATCACCCAGGCTACGGGCACTCGCGTGCCTTGCGCCGAACGACGCAGGGCATGAGTCCTGCGCGTGCTCCTCTTCGGTCGCCGGCCTCGTCCGCCGTCGGCTGGAATTAACCCAACGGAATCGACGATGAAGCGTATCGCCGCCCTGATCCTGCTTGCCTCCCTGTCCGCCAATGCGCTTGCCTTCGAGCCGTTCGTCGTTTCCGACATCCGCATCGACGGCCTGACGCGCATCGCGCAGGGCACGGTGCTGAGCTACCTTCCGATCGAGAAGGGCGAAACCCTGAGCGACGACAAGGCACAAGCCGCCATTCGTGCCCTGTACCAGACAAAATTCTTCAGCGACGTCGAGCTCGACCGCCAGGGCGACATCCTGGTGATCAAGGTCGTCGAGCGTCCTGCCATCGCCAAGCTCACGCTGCGCGGCAACAAGGACATCAAGGAAGACGACCTGCGCAAGGGCCTGAAGGAAATCGGCCTGGCCGAAGGCGAAACCTTCGACCGCCTGTCGCTCGATCGCGTCCAGCAGGAACTCATCCGCCAGTACTACAACCGCGGCAAGTACAACGTCTCGGTCGATCCGCACGTCACGCGCCTCGATCGCAACCGCGTCGCCATCGACATCGAAATCC
>DATNJP010000127.1:0-4188 GCA_035603855.1 Luteibacter sp.
GAGGCTTGCAACGTGGCCATGGCGTCGACCGGCGACGGTCTCTTGCTTGCGTCGGCCCGCAGGAGCGCCTGGATCACCGCTGCAACCGCCATGGGATATCCCATGTCTTCGCACATGAGGCGGGAAAAGCGGAGTGCGGCACCCCGGTCGAGCGGCAGCATGGCGTTCATGGGCATCATCGCCGCTACCAGGTTCGCGCCGAACGCATAGGCATCTTCGGCGCGGGCGTCCCCGAAGGCGTCCCGCCGTGGCGTTGACGACGCGAAGCCCGGCGTACGGATATCCATCGGCCGGTCGAGACCTTCCTCGATCGCCGCTTCGAGGTCGATCAGGCGTGTGCTGCCGTCCGCCATCACGATGCAGTTGTGGAACGACAGGTCGCCCATCGATACGCCCGCGGCGTGTAGCCGTTCGAGGTTGCCGGCGATGTCGGTGAAGACGGCGATGACTTCGTCGAGGAAGTGCGCGACGTCGGCACGCGTCGCACGTGCCTTCATCCAAGGGTAGCGGCGGCCGAGCCAGTGGCGAAGGGTGTCGCCCTGCACGTATTCCTCGACGAGATAACTGTGCTCCCAGTCGTGAAAATGCGCGACCGGCGCGGGGGCGATGCGTAGCGGCGCAAGTCGTCGCAGTAGCCGGTATTCCTTGCGCAGCATGGCGACGGCTGAGTCGCCGCCACCGATGAACGGACGCGCCTCCTTGATGACGACGATGCGGCCCTCGTCCAGATCGTCGGCAAGGTACACGCCGCCTGCCGATGAGAACGAAAGCGGGCGGCGGATACGGTAACGGCCTCCCGCCAGATGCGCTTCCCTCGTCGTGCTACCGGTCTCTTCGCGCACGAACGGATCGCGTACCCAGTCCGGCAGGTAAAAATGAGGTTTGCGCTCGTCCCGTTCCGCCCGTCCATCCGGCCGGCGCAGGATCCACTCGCGACGGCCGTCCGCCATGATGCGGTGCTCGCCGGCGATGCCGCCGTAGCGGTAGTACAGCACCCGCGAGTCGCGATAGCGACGGTCGCTGAGGATGTACGGTCCGGAGTATCCAGAAAGGGCGACGTACAGATCGTCGATGACACGCCGGAACTCCGCGACGTCGCGCGGATACACGGTCATGAACTTTCCCGAACCGCTGCGCGGCCAGCGTTTGGCGTTCACGGCATCGTGGATACGCGCATCGGCGGAGAACTTGAAGGCGACATCGGAGGCGACAAGCGTGGCCGCGGCGATGGACAGGACGATACGCGCCGTGGAGGCCACCGACGAGATATGGATCTTCCATCCCTGGGCCGGTAGCGCGAGGCCCGGTGGCATGCAGTGCACCCATATGCCCGAGCGCCGCATCGACCAATGGGCTGGGACGGTGCGCCGCAGCGGTTCGACGAAATCGCCCGCGTCGATCTCGCGCCGTCCATAAGGTTCGAAGAACTCGCGGTCGGTCGCCGTGTAATGCAACAACTCGGTGCGTCGCTCCATGCTGCGTCACTTCCCTTGTGGAGGATCTGTCATACGGCCCGGCTCAGGGGATGACCCGGACGCCATCCCCCTTGCCTTCGCCTCCCGTATCCCACGTGCCGCCTCGCATTCAGGCCGAGTGGCACGCCGCTTCGCTCGTTGCGCGCCTGCGCCGACTACTCTTCAAATCCGTCCGCATTAGCCGCGCAACATGCCCGATTACTGCAGGTGCTGTAATTGGTCACCTCCGCCACATCCGTGTCCGCCATCAGGCGCTGCAAGTCGAGAATCCTTTCCATGCTGGTTCCTCCAGTGGGTTATGAAGCGCACGCTCGCGGGAAGTGCGGGCGTGGTCCGAATCTAGGAGGCCGCGCGGAAGCCCCGCAACGGCGCAACCTCACATTTCCTTGACGTCCACGGCGGCTCGGCGCTTTTTTGCATGCCGCGTATCGATATCGGTCATACGACTGTCCGGAAACGGACGCCGGCGTCCGGAATCGAACGGTTATCAGTGGCGCAGCGGCAGGCGCACCGTAGCCACGGCTCCCGCTGCGCCGGTGCGCGGCGCGAGATCGACCGTACCGCCGTGCGCTTCGACGATGAGGCGGGTGAGACTCAGGCCGATCCCCGATCCTTCCGGCTTCGTGGTGAAGAACGGCACAAAGAGGCCATCACTGACCGGCAAGCCGATGCCATCATCCTCGATGATCACCCGCACATGGCCACCCTCGCTGCGCCATGCCACGCGCACGCCGCCCGCGGTGGGAAGCGTCGCCTCCACGGCGTTGCGGAGAAGATTGATGAAGGCCTGTGCCAACTGATCCTCGTCGCCGCACACGATCGCCACATCCGTGCTGACCACGACGATCGGCAGGCGGCGGTCGAGCATCGCCAGCCGCGACAAGGCCAGGTCCAGGCGAAACGGTTTCGATTGCAGTGGCGGCAACCGCGCAAGTCGTCCGTAACCGGACAGGAACCTCGCCAGCGACGTCGCGCGCCTCCCGATGACCTCGAGGCCAAGCCGCAAGTCGTTACGCACGCCATCCAGATCGGGCTCCTCGACGATGGATGAAAGGCTGCCCGCCAGCGATCCGATCGGCGTGAGCGAGTTATTCAGTTCATGACTCAGGACACGGATGAGCCGCTGCCAGGCGCGGCGCTCCACCTCACCCAGGGCGGCGCTGAGGTCGTGCAGCATGATCAGGCGGTGTTCGCGGCCATCGCTGTACCAGGCCGCCCGGCGAACCGCCCAGCGCCCGCTCCCGCCCGGGAAGCGCCAGTTGAACACGCCGTTGTCAGGTGCCGCGAGCGCCTCGGCGAGACCCAGCGACTTCAGGTCATGTCCCATGACGGCCCGTCGCTCGGCACCGATCAGCATGCGCGCGGCCGGGTTGATCAGCCGTAGCCTGTCGCCTTCATCCGCGACGAACACGGGATCGCGAAGCGCGGTGAGCGTCTTACCCAGGAAACGGGACGTTTCGGTACGTTTGCGGCGTCCTTCGCGAAGGGCATCGGACAGCAGGTTCACATCGGCGATCAGGTCCTGCAGCGGGTCGTGCCCGTGGCGCACGCGTCCGCGCATGCCGAAGTCGCCTTCACGCAGCGCGCCGAGCAGATCCGACACGGTACTGAGCGTACCCAGCACGCGGGCTCCCACGAACGAAGCGAGCGCCAGCGTGCACGCAAGGCCAAGGGAAAAAACGGCCAGCCGGATCGGCCACGCCATGTGGTCGATGACGATCTGTATGGCGCCGGTCAGGGTCAGGGGCAGCAGGACGATGGCGGCCCAGGTCGTGGCACCCCATCGAAGCCGTGTGGGACGGTCTTCCGGACTCTTCTGCCTCAGGCGATCGGAAGACATCGGCGGGGCTCAGGTGACCGACTCGAAGCATCCCTTGGCCCGATGTTTATCGAGTCGCCGGTAGAGGGCCTGGCGCGAGATGCCGAGCGCATCGGAAGCACGCTGCAGGTTGTGATCGTTGCGCTCGAGCGCGTGCCGGATCATCAGTTCTTCGGCCTCGGGCAGGGTGAGACTCTCGAGCACGAGCGGCGTATCGGCCGGGCGGTGTAGTTGCAACGACTCGGCACCGATCTCATCGGCACTCGCCAGAAGCACCGCGCGCTCGATCGTGTGCTCCAGTTCTCGCACGTTGCCGGGCCAGTCGTAGCCCTTCAACGCCCGCTCGGCAGAGGAAGCGAAGGTCATCCTGCCCCGTCCGCGCCGCTGGCATTCACGCAGCATGAAGTGCCGCGCGAGAGGCACGATGTCTTCGGGGCGATCGCGAAGCGACGGCATGCGCACCTGCATGGCGTTGAGTCGATAGAGCAGGTCGCGGCGGAAGCGGTCACCACGGACTGCTGCGTCGAGGTCCGCGTTGGTCGTCGAAACCACGCGCACGTCGACCCGACGCGTGCGCGTGGTCCCGTTGCGCTCGAGCTCGCCTTCCTCGATGACACGGAGCAGCTTGGCTTGCTGCAGCGGATGGATGCTGGTGATTTCTTCCATGATCAGGGTGCCGCCGTGCGCCAGCTCGAACCTCCCGGGCCGCGGCGGCGGGCCGTCCTCGCCGAACATCTCGTCGCCGAACCGGGCATCGGAGAGGCTGCCCATGTCGACTCGGATCACCGGCTGTTCCGCGCGTGGCGACATGGCATGGATCTCGCGCGCGAAAAGCGACTTGCCGGTGCCGTTCTCGCCCATGATCAGGACATTCGCGTCGCTCGCGGCCACGCG
>DATNJP010000128.1:0-3887 GCA_035603855.1 Luteibacter sp.
AAGCCTCGCTCGGCCTTGTCGCCGGTGTTCGTCACGCCGGACGAGATCGGCGATGCCTGGCGGGACGAAAAACTCCACCTGCCGATGCGCACGTGGATCAACGGCGAATGGTTCGGCGAAGCGGAGTGCGGCGTGGACATGCAGTTCGATTTCGCGCAGCTCGTCGCGCACGTGGCGAAAACGCGCCCGTTGACCGCCGGTACGCTGGTGGGTTCGGGCACGATCGCCAACCAGGATACGTCCAAGGGTGCGTCCTGCCTCGCGGAGCAGCGTACCGTCGAGACGTTGCGTGATGGCAAGCCGAGCACGCCGTTCCTCTCGTTCGGCGACACCGTGCGCATCGATGTCACGGACAAGGCTGGCGCCTCGATCTTCGGCAGCATCGAACAGGTGATCTCCAGGGCCTAGTTCGCCTCCATCGCTTCGCGTATCGACGCCACCTTGTGCAGCACATCGGCGTCGAGGCGCGCATCGGGCGAGACAAGGGCATCGATCCTGCGTCGCAGCGGCAAGGTCGACGTCGGCGGGTTGCCGTGGATCACATAGGCGACGTGGGTCCATAGCGCGGCTTCATACGGATGGCCGTCAGCCAGTTCCAGTTCCGCAAGGCGCTGCATCGCGAGGTGCCAGCCGCGATTCGCCGCGGCCATGAGCATGTGTCGAGCGCGGGACATATCGCGCGGAAGGACGTTTCCCTTACGCGCCCGGCCCTGGAAATAGAGCGTACCCGCCAGTTCCTGGCTTGCCGGATTGCCTGCGAGCGCGGAGCAGAGGAGTCGGTCGGCGAGGCGCTGCCGACGGTCGAGGCTCAGCGAAGGGGTCAATAGTCCATGGTGGAGGATGTCCGCCGTGGCTGGCCACGTGGCGGTGCAATGGGCGGCGATGGCAGCCAGTGGTAGCAGGCACAGGAGGGCCGCCGGGATGACGCCTGGGAACATGGTGTTTCCTTCGAGCAAACAAAAAGGGGCCCGCATCGCTGCGGGCCCCCCAAGGCCGTACTTATTCGATTGTGGCGACGCTTACTTGGCGGCCATCAGGGCTTTCGCCATGTCGAGCATGCGGGTCGAGAAGCCCCACTCGTTGTCGTACCACGACAGCACCTTCACGAGCGTGCCTTCCATGACGCGCGTCTGCGTCGAATCGTAGATCGACGAGTGCGGGTTGTGGTTGAAGTCGATCGACACCAGCGGCTGCGTGTTCACCGAGAGGATGCCCTTCATCGAGCCGTTGGCGGCTTCGTTGATGGCGGCATCGATCTCTTCCTTGGTGGTCGCGCGGGCGGCCGTGAAGACGAGGTCGACCACCGAGACGTTGATCGTCGGCACGCGCATGGCGAAGCCGTCGAGCTTGCCGTTGAGCTCCGGCAGCACGAGGCCCACCGCAGCAGCGGCGCCCGTCTTGGTCGGGATCTGGCTGTGCGTGGCGCTACGGGCGCGGCGCAGGTCCGAATGATAGACGTCCGTCAGCACCTGGTCGTTGGTGTAGGAGTGGATCGTGGTCATCAGGCCGTGGACGATGCCGACTTTCTCGTGCAGCACCTTGGCCAGCGGCGCGAGACAGTTGGTGGTGCACGACGCGTTCGAGATGACCTGGTGTTGCGACGTCAGCTTGTCGTGATTGACACCGAAGACGAACGTGCCGTCCACGTCCTTGTCGGCGGGGGCGGAGATGATGACCTTCTTGGCACCCGCGGCGATGTGCGCGCCAGCCTTGGCCTTGGAGGTGAAGAACCCCGTGGATTCCATCACCACGTCGACGCCAAGATCGCCCCAGGGCAGCTTGGACGGATCGCGCTCGGCGAAGACCTTGATGCGGTCGCCGTTGACGATGAGGTCACCGCCATCGACCGAGACCTCGCCCGGGAAGCGGCCATGGGCCGTGTCGTACTGGGTGAGGTGGGCGTTGGTTTCGGCGTTGCCGAGGTCGTTGACGGCGACGATCTGGATGTCCTGGCCGTTCTTCTTCGCTTCGTAGAGCGAGCGCAGGATGTTGCGACCGATGCGACCGTAACCGTTGATGGCGACCTTGATGGTCATGTGCAGCCTCCGGGATGGGAATTGCTAACGAAGTTGGGACGGGTGTCGTAAACCTCCATGGTAACGGAAGGTCGCAGGGGGCGGCTTGCTGCACCGCCGCGATTTGTCATCCGGACCTCAGTCAGGCTGTGGCACACTTGCGCGTTCGCCCGTCCGGAAACGTTTACAGGTCTATGAAAGCCCTACATAAGCGCCGCGCCATCGCCGCCCTGCTGGCCCTCGCCATTCCCGCCTTCGCCACCACCGTGCAAGCCTGGGGCGACATCGGCCACCGTATCGTCGCCGAACTGGCCTGGCGCCAGCTGGATCCTTCGGCGAAGGCCGAGGTGGAGCGCCTGTTGAAGGCGGACGGATCGGATTCGCTGCCGGACGTCGCCAGCTGGCCCGATCACCTCCGGGACGATCCGAACCAGCGGGAACTCGGTAAGGCGACGGGCCCCATGCACTACATGGACTTCCGTGACGGCAAATGCCACTACGTACCGCCGCGCGATTGCGCCGACGGCCGCTGCGTGGTCGGCGGACTCGAGAAATACGTCGCCATCCTCGGTGACCGGCATAAATCCAACGCCGAGCGCGCCGAAGCGTTGAAGTTCGTGGTCCACTTCGTGGGCGACGTGCACCAGCCGTTGCACGCGGGCAATCGCGACGACAAGGGCGGCAACGAGTACCAGGTCCAGTTCGACGGCAAGGGCAGCAACCTGCACCGCGTATGGGACTCGCAGATGCTTTACACCCGCGACCTGAAGTGGGACGCCTACGCGGACCGCCTGGCCGCCGAGGGTCCGGTGACCTTGCCGCGCCCGATCGCTCCGCTCGATAACCCGTACGCGCAGTGGGCGGAGGAATCCTGCTCCATCGTCGCGGCGAACGGATTCTATCCGGACGGTCACCAGATCGATGACGCCTACGTGGCGAAGTACCTGCCGGTCGCCGAGACCCGCCTGCGTGAAGCGGGCAAGCGACTGGCCGACCTGCTCAACAAGACGCTGGACTGATCCGCGCCCCCGCATTCGAAGACAAGGTAGACACAGATGACCGAAATCCAGGTACGCCGCACCAAGATCGTCGCCACCCTCGGACCCGCCACCGATGTGCCGGGCATGCTCGAGCAGATCCTCGAGGAGGGCGTGGACATCGTTCGCCTGAATCTCTCGCATGGCCAGCCCGACGATCACCGTGCGCGTGCCGCGGCGGTCCGCGCCGCCGCCGACAAGGTCGGTCGTGAAGTGGGCATCCTCGCCGACCTGCAGGGTCCGAAGATCCGCATCGAGACCTTCGCCGGCGGCCCGGTCGACCTGATGACCGGCGACAGCTTCGTTCTGGACTGCCGCCCGGACGCTCCTCCGGGCAACCAGACGCGCGTCGGCGTCAGCTACTACGACCTGCCGAAAGACGTGTCGGCGGGCGACATCCTGCTGCTCGACGATGGCCTAGTGGCCCTGTCCGTGATCGAAGTCGTCGGCACCGAAATCCGTTGCCGGGTCGCCATCGGCGGCCGTCTTTCCAACCGCAAGGGCCTGAATCGCCAGGGTGGTGGTCTTTCGGTTTCCGCGTTGTCCGACAAGGACCGCAACGACATCAAGCTGGCCGCCGAGATGGGTGCCGATTTCCTCGCCGTGTCCTTCGTGCGTTCGGCGGAAGACCTGCACGAAGCGCGTCGCCTGATGCGCGAAGCGGGTGGTGACGCCGCCATCGTGTCGAAGATCGAGCGCGCCGATGCCATCCCCGTCCTGGGCGAGATCATCGACGCCTCCGACGTCGTCATGGTCGCTCGCGGTGACCTGGGTGTGGAAATCGGTGACGCCGAACTGCCGGGCCTGCAGAAGAAGATCATCCGCGAATCCGTGC
>DATNJP010000129.1:0-4500 GCA_035603855.1 Luteibacter sp.
CGCGATCGCGTAACTGGACGTCACATGCCAATCGCTGCCTGTCGTCAGTGCCGCGTGAATAGCCAGCGCGCGTGAGTCGATCCGCGCGTCGCCGCGGCCGTCCATGGCACGAGGTATCACGCGGGTGCCACCGACCGATACCACCGCGCCAGCGCGCAACGTCGTATCGCCATGGGCATGGACAAGAAAGTCGTTGGCCACCTGGATGCCGCGATCGCGACGCGTATAGTTGAAGCCATAGGCTGCGAAGGGCAACGAACTTCGATACGCGATGCTGCCCCCGAAGGCACGAACACGCCATGCAGGGTCACGCGCACTCTCAGCGTCGACCGGACGCATGGCATCCAAGGCCGCCATGCCATAGCCGAACAGCGCGTGTGTCAGCACCAGGTAAACGGGTGCCTGTGGCACGAGCGTGGCGCGCGCTTCACTCTCCACCGACCCGACACGCGTGCTCTGCAAACGGAAATCCCAATAGTTGCCGCCGGCGCCCTCGAGCAGCCGTTGCCGCGGATCGCTCTGACCCGGTTCGTAGGCATGCAGGCGGTACTGCCACGGTCCGACCGCGACGTAGTCGCCGGCGAGCCTGAAGCTGTCCGCGCTCGCCTTGCCACCGACTTGCACGAGCGTGATGCCATCGTCCGCTCCGTTGACGCCGTCGTCTCCAGCCGTGGCCGCCCCGGTGCCGCCCGTGGGATCGATGCGAACGGGAGTCACACCCGCGGCGTCACCCGTGATGAGGAGGCGGTCCGTCCCCTGTCGCTCGAGGCTGCCACCGGCATCCAGCCGCGTACCGAAGGTAATACCCGCCGCCCCCGCGTAAGACTCCCAATCACCCACGCGCAATGTCCTGAATCCTCTCGCCGTCCGGTCGAAGCCGATGCCGCCACCGCGTTGAAGACGCAGGCCGGCCACGTCGCTGTCGCCCGTGACGACCCATTGGCTGCCTTCAAACGATGCGGCCGACAGATGCCCGGCCCTGCCGCGCCAGAGACCTCCCTGCATGCGCAGGTCGAGCATCCCGTCACCGTCGCTAACGATGTCGCCCTCGATACGGCTGTCCACCGATACGATGTCGAGCCCCGCGGGGCCGTTGCCGATCCTTCCACGGATCGTCGCGTTGTCGAGGACGACATGCGAGGTTTCGTCGCCAGTGAAATGCGCGCTGATGGCATGCCCCTTCGCTGCCTCGACCGTCGTGCCACGTAGCGTCACCTTGCCACCGGCAAGGGCGAGGGCGGTGGCCTGCCCGTTCACTTCGGGTGACAGTTCAACAAGGGAATCGCGCAGTTCCACCATGGCCCCGGGCTGCGCCAGGATGCCGATCACCGAGCGGCCACGGACGGCGATGCGACTGCGATCCAGGTTGGCCTCCGCGCCATCGTAGGCGAGGATGCCGTAACCATAACCCGCCTTGCCGTCATGGATCAGCGTGAGCGTATCCGCATCCATGCTGGCACGCGGGTACAGGTAAATGCCTACCGGTTTGTCGCCGGAAACATGCAGCGTTTCGCCATGATCCATCTGCAAGGCCTGCCCGTGATAGACCACGATATGGGCGGAGCCATCGTCTGCGTATACGGGGGTGGCAAACGCGCCGACGAGTGCGATCGCGAGCGCGTGGCGCCCGCGCGATATCGTGTCCATGATGACCTCCTTGCTTCGCGAGAGAGGCAAGGGACGTTAGTCATCGTGGTACGTCGCGTATGTCAGTCCAGAGCGCAACCGCTGTAGGAGGCGCGAGGATGTGGCGCGCGGTGTCAGTCCTCGCCGCGCGACCAATCGCCGCGACGGGGTTTACCGGCGGGCTTCGGCCCGGCCTTCCGCTTGAGGCGTGCCTCGAGCGTCGCGGCCTGCTCTTCGCGTTCGTCGTGCAGCTTCAGGTAATTGCGCCAGCGTTGCGGTGACAGTTCACCCGAGGCGAGCGCGGCCTGGATGGCGCAGCCCGGTTCGTTGCCGTGATTGCAGTCGGCGAAACGGCATTGCGCCGCGAGCGTTTCGATATCGGCGAAGAGATCGAGGTTTTCCTCGCCGGTGAGCTTCAGCTCGCGCATCCCAGGCGTGTCGATCAGGCAGCCGCCGGTCGGCAGGCTGAGCAGCGCGCGATGCGTGGTGGTATGACGACCACGACTGTCGCTGCTGCGCACCGCGCCCGTGGCCATGCGTTCCTCACCGAGCAACGTATTGGTCAACGTCGATTTGCCGGCGCCGGACGACCCGACCAGCACGGCACTCATGCCGGGGCCGAGGTAGGCCGCAAGCAGATCCACCGTGGCGGGATCCTTGGCATTGATCGCGTGCACCGCGGCATCGGAAGGCAACCGCGACTCGAGGGCGGCGATGGCCGCGACAACGTCGACATCCGTATCGGCCTTGCCAAGCAATACGACCGGGTGCGCCCCCGACCCTTCCACCAGCGTCAGGTAGCGTTCGATGCGCGATGGATTGAAGTCGCCGTCGAGGCCGGTGAGGACCAGGACGTAGTCGATGTTCGTGGCGATGATCTGCCGCTCGTAGCGCTCGCCCGCGGCGGCCCGGGTCAGGACCGAACGGCGCGGCAGCACCGCTTCGATCACGGGATGGCTGGCATGGTCGAGAAAGACGAAGTCGCCCACCGCCGGCCTCAACGAGGGATCGAGCCCACGTTTCAGGAAGGGCCCGGCGGGCTGCGCGTTGAACGCCACGGACCCGTCATGCACCTCGTAACCGGCGCGGTGCTGTGCCACCACGCGCGCAAGGCGGCGTGGATCGTCCGGCAGCGCGGGTTCGCGCCAGCCGATATGACGCAGGCGCGTCAGGTCCGAGGGATCGCTCATGGGCGCGATTATGCCCGCTCGCGGCCCGGATTCCGCCTCGCGACCCTGTAAAGACGCTGTTAGGATCGGAACACGACGCCGGGAAGGGCCCGGCGGTACGCAACGGAAGTCCCGACGTGTCCTCGATCAAGCCCAGTGCGCACCTGGCGGAAGTGCGCTACGAAATCCGCGGCGCCCTCACCCGGCGCGCGCGCGAGATGGAGGCCGCCGGCCAGCCGATCATCAAGCTCAATATCGGCAACCCGGGTCGCTACGGCTTCACGACCCCGCCGCATCTGCGCGAAGCGATCGGCGCCCACCTGGTGGACAGCGAGGCCTACGGACACGAGCAGGGCCTGGAAGAAGCCCGCGAAGCCATCGTGGCCCAGCAGACATCCCGCGGCGCCTCCGGCGTGGACGTCGAGCGCGTGTTCATCGGCAATGGCGTCAGCGAGCTGATCGATATCTCGTTGCGCGCCCTGCTCCAGCCCGGCGACGAAGTGCTCCTGCCGAGCCCCGACTATCCGTTGTGGAGCGCGGCGACCATCCTCAACGATGGCAGCCCCCGCTATTACCGTTGCGCCGCCGAGAACGGCCACCTGCCCGATCCGGACGAGATCGACGCCCTGGTCGGCCCACGCACGCGCGCCCTCGTGTTGATCAATCCGAACAATCCCACGGGCGCGGTGTATCCCAAGGCCTTGCTCGAACGCATCGTCGAGGTGGCCCGCAAGCATGGCCTGCTGTTGCTGTGCGACGAGATCTACGACGAGATCCTGTACGACGGCGCGCCGTTCCAGCCGCTGGCCGCCGTCGCGGGCGACCATCCCTGCGTGAGTTTCGGCGGCCTCTCCAAGGTCCATCGCGCCTGTGGTTACCGGGTGGGCTGGATGAGCCTCTCGGGCGATCCACGCCGCACCGCGGACTATCGCGACGCCCTGCAGCTACTGGCCGCATTGCGCCTGTGCGCGAACGTCACGGCGCAATGGGCCGTGCGCCCCGCCCTGCTCGACAAGCCGACCATCGGCGCGCTGACCGCTCCCGGCGGCCGGCTGCACGAAGCCCGCCGGATCGTGCTGGAAAACGTCGCCGCCAGCGCCTTCCTCGACGTGGTGCCGCCGGGTGGCGCCATCTACGCGTTCCCGCAGATCCGCACCGACGCCATCGCGCATTTCGACGACACGGCCTTCGCCCTGCGCCTGCTGGAGGAAGAAAGCGTCCTCGTCGTGCCGGGCACCAGCTTCAACCTCTCGGCCAGCCGCCATCTGCGCCTCACGCTGTTGCCGGAGCCGGCGCAGCTGTCCGAGGTGTTCGTGCGCATGGACCGCGTCCTCACCCGCATGGCGAACGAAGCCGTGCCCGCGACCAGCGCGGTCGCCTGAACGATGGGCGATCCGGCATTCCTCGCCCTGGGCGATTCCTACACGATCGGCGAAGGCGTCACCCAGGCAGGTCGCTGGCCCGTGCAGCTGGCGGCACGATTGCGCAAAGACGGGGTTCCCGTCGGCACACCGCGCATCATCGCCACCACGGGCTGGACCACCGACGAGCTCTCGGCGGCGATGGACAAGGCCTCGCTGCACCCCGGTTATGGCCTCGTCACCCTGCTGATCGGGGTGAACAACCAGTACCGCGGACGTCCCGCCACGGAATACCGCGAGCAGTTCCTGGCCCTGCTCGAACGTGCCGTCGCGCTGGCGGGCGA